>DRKV01000171.1 GCA_011051635.1 Chloroflexota bacterium
GCTGGCTCAGGAACGGTTGGCAGAGTGGGGCGAAACGATTTCGCTGCAAGCGCGATTCATTGCCCAGATGGGGGGATTGGCACAGGCGGTTTCTGCCGGTGACCGCCCGCGCGCTCGCGACCTCGTGGTAGAGAGCATCCGCTTTTTCGATGTAGACAATGTGGATGTAGTGAACCTGGACGGCGTTTCCTTGGTGGAAATTCACCGTATTTTTGGGGCGGGATTTGATGTTTGGGGAACGTTGTTTCGCGAAGCCGTCGAAGGACGCCCCGGCTTGTCCATTGTGACGGTTCCGGCAGGGGTGGGGGAGGCTCCGCATTACCTGCTCATGTCTGCGGTTCCTCTGCGAGACGACGGCGGAGATGTGGTGGGAGCGGTGCTGGTAGGAAACAGCCTGGATGCTCACCGCCTGGAGACGCTGCTCTTTGCCAGGCGGGATGTGTACGCTGCCTTGTACCAGGATACCACCCATTGGATTGGGGACGAAAGCGTCATTCAGGAGAATCCGCGCCTGGAAAAGGTGCTGCGCAATGAAGATGATGCCCAGCGGGCCTTGCAAACGGGCACACCTGCTGTACGCTTGTTCCCCTTGCTGCCCGGTCTGGGCCCGTATGTCAGCGCTTACATTCCCGTTCCGTTTGAGAGCGATTCCCCATGGGTGTTGGCCCTGGTGATTGATGTTACGGATTTGCTTGTGACCAGACGCATTACCGTGCTCTGGTTTGGGCTCTCCGTAGTGGCGGGGCTGATGGTATTGCAGTCATTGCTTCTTCGACTCGTGCGGCATACCGTTGTCGTACCTCTGGAATTAATGGCCGAGGCGTCAGCGGCCTTTGCCAAGGGCCGTTACGATTTGACCGTGCCTGCTTTTTCCAGTGGAGCCATGCGGAAGATGGTGAACAATTTCAACCAGATGGCCGCCGCGGTGCGGGAACGAGACGCTCGTCTGCGAGAATTTGCCCGCACGCTGGAAACGCAGGTGGCGGAACGCACGGCGGAATTGCAGCGGATGGAGACGGCTGTACTGGCAGCAGCCAACGCCGTGGTGATTACCGACGCGGAAGGCTCTATCCGGTGGGTCAATCCCGCTTTTGAGCGCTTGACGGGATACAGCGCCGAGGAGGCTATTGGGGAAAATCCGCGTCTCCTGCGCTCTGGAATGCAATCCCCCGATTTTTACCGGCAGATGTGGGAGACTATCCGGGCGGGACAGGTATGGCGAGGCGAACTGGTCAATCGCCGTAAGGATGGTTCGTTGTATGTGGAGCATATGACCATTGCCCCTGTGCGCGATGCCAACGGCGTGATTACCGATTACATCGCCATCAAAGAAGATATTACCGAGTATCGGCGCCTGGTAGACGAATTGCAGCGCGCCCGCGAGAAGGCTGAGGCTGCCAATCGGGCCAAAAGCCAGTTCCTCGCCAACATGAGCCATGAGTTTCGCACCCCTCTGACGGCTATCGTCGGGTATAGTGAGCTGTTGGAAGAAGATATTCGCGATATGGGGTACACGGAACTCATCCCGGATGTACGCAACATTCGGGAGGCAGGCAATCACCTGGCATCCCTGGTTGACGCCGTGCTGGACCTGGCGAAAATCGAGGCGGGGTACATGCAACTGGACGTCCATCCCTTCTCCGTGGACGGGGTTTTGCAGGCGGTGGTTGCCACTGTAGAGCCGTTGTTCGCGAAAAGCGGCAATCGCCTGGAGATAAGCGCACAACCCAATATGGGGGAAATGACCGCTGACCCTATCAAGACCCGCCAGATTTTGATTAACTTGTTGAGCAACGCTAACAAATTTACGCAACAAGGCACCGTCACATTGCGCTCCAGACGTTTTGCGGACGAGAACGGAAAGCCTTGGGTGGAATTCCAGGTGCAGGACACCGGTATAGGTATGACGCAGGAACAACTGGGGCGCATCTTCGACGAGTTCGTGCAGGTTGACCCCTCCGTGACGCGTAAGTTCGGCGGCACCGGCCTGGGGTTGAGTGTCAGCAAGCATTTCTGCGAAATGATGGGCGGGGTCATTTTTGCAGAAAGTGCGGTCGGCGAGGGCAGTACGTTTACCGTGCGTCTGCCCGCCGAGGTCGTTTCTTTGAAAGGCGAGACCAATGAACCAAAAAATTGAGCCGCCAAACCGGCCTGTTGTGCTTCTCATCGAGGATAATTTCATGAATCGCGATATGCTGGTGCGGCGTTTGGAGCGTCGTAACTTCAACGTTCTGGAGGCGGAAGACGGCTTGCAGGGATTGCAATTCGCCCGCCAGAAGAGGCCCGACATCATCTTGCTGGATATCAACCTCCCGAAGATGGATGGGTATGATGTGGCGCGGCATCTCAAAAGCGACCCGGAGACAGCCATCATTCCAATTATCGCCTTGACGGCCCATGCTCTCTCGAAGGACCGGGACAAAGCCCTGGCCGCCGGTTGCGATGGGTACGCTACCAAGCCGGTGGATTTCGCCGCTTTGCTGTATCTGATTCGGAGTCTGTTGGATGTGCCGGAGGGAGGCCAGACGGCATGACGACTCGCCAGCATCGTATCCTGATTGTAGACGACCAGCCCACCAACCGGGATTTGCTCGCCCGGCACATCCGCCGCATGGGGCATACGTGGGAGATGGCTGAGAATGGACGCGTGGCTCTGGAAAAACTGCGCTCTCAGTCCTTTGACCTGGTGCTGCTGGACATCATGATGCCGGTGATGAGCGGATACAAAGTGCTGGAGCATATGCGGGAGGAGGAAGCGCTTCGTAACGTGCCCGTCATCGTCGTTTCGGCGGTCAACGACCAGCAAAGCGTGGTACGCTGCATTGAATTGGGGGCTACAGATTACCTTTTCAAGCCTTTCGACCGGGTTTTGTTGCGCGCTCGGATTGCAGCCAGTCTGACGCGCAAATCCTGGCATGACCAGGAACGGGAGTATCTGCGTCGTATTGAAGAGGAACAGGCCAAATCGGAACGCTTGCTGCTCAACGTCCTGCCTGCTCCGATTGCGGCCCGTCTCAAAGCGGGTGAGGAACCCATCGCAGACCTGTTTGACGACGTTACCGTTTTGTTCGCCGACCTGGTGGGGTTTACCGCCTACGCTGCGGAACATGCGCCTGATGTGGTGGTGAACTCGCTCAACAGCGTTTACAGCCGTTTTGATGCCATCATTGCCCGCCACGACTTGGAAAAAATAAAAACCATCGGCGATGCTTATATGGCAGTAGGAGGTGTGCCTGCTCCTCTGGAGGAACATGCCGAATCGGCTGCCCGGGCTGCGTTGGACATGCAGGCTGTTTTGCTGGAAATCAATGCCGACCTGGGAACAAATCTGCAAATGCGCATCGGCCTGAACAGCGGCCCGGTGGTAGCAGGGGTTATCGGGCAACACAAATTCTCTTACGACGTGTGGGGTGATACGGTCAATGTTGCCAGCCGCTTGCAGACGCTGGCCGACCCGGGGCAGATTCTTGTTGCTGCGGCTTCCTATTTTCGAATACGCTATGCCTTTGCCCTGGAATCGCTTCCCCCTTTGAACGTCAAGGGGAAGGGGCGTCTGGAGACGTACCTTTTGTTGGGCAGGAAGGAGTAATATGGTCTGGTCTTTGAACGGATATGTCGCGGCGACGCTGCTGTCTTTGTTGGTCGTGCTGCCAGTAATCATCTTTTCCTGGCGGCGCAGGGATGTCCCTGCCGCCAGGAGCCTGATGTTCCTCGGCCTGGCTTTGGCGGAGTGGATTGTATTCTATGCTCTGGAATTGGGGAGTTTGCAGGAGGCGTGGCTGTTGTTGTTTGTGCGTTTCGAATACGTAGGTATTTCCCTTGTTTCTCCCGCTTTCTTTTTGTTGGCGGCCAGGCACAGCGGGAGAGCGGAGTGGCTGAAACCCTCGCGAGTGGCGGCTTTGCTCATCATTCCTGTGACCAGCATGGTACTCGTGTGGACACCGTTCTCTCGTTGGATGTGGTCCAGCGTAACGGTGGAGCAAGTGAACGGGCACATGTTCTTTACCTCTGTGCATGGCTGGTGGTTTGGAGTGCATACCGCATATGCCTACATGTTGCTGCTGGCGGCGGCATGGATGTTGCTGCGCTCCTATCGAGCGCATCCGGATGTGTACCGCGGCCAGGCGACGAGTTTGCTGGTGGCTGTTCTGGCCCCCTGGATGGGAAATGTTCTTTACCTGACGGGGGTGAATCCCTGGCCGCGGCTGGACCTGACTCCATTCTTGTTCGGCGTCAGCGCCGTTGCGATGGCATACGGCATCTTCCGCTTTCGCTTGATTGACTTGACACCGATTGCAGCCGATATCGTCCTGCACAACATGGGGGAAGGGGTCATCGTGGCCGATGCGGCCAATCGGGTAGTGGATATCAATCCGGTAGCCGCCGGCTGGCTGGGGAGCACCCCTCGGCTGTTGAGAGGAAACTTGTTGGACGATGTCTTTGCGCCCTGGCCTGAAGTTTTGGAGCGTTTTCGCACCCTCGAGCAAGACCGTCTGACGTTTAAGATGCAAATAGGCCAGGAACAAAAAGTCTTCCGGGTACATTTTTCTTCGCTGAGCGTTGACCGTTTTGCACCTCCGCTGGGGCGGGTGTTCATCGTGCGGGATATTACCCCAGAGTATCTGCTGCGCGAGGAACTGGAGAAGAGCAATCGGTCTCAACGTATCCTGAATACATTGCTCCAGTTGGCGCAGCGCACATCTTCCCTGGCGGATTTTCTGGAACAGGCGCTGGATATTGTCTTGAGCATTCCCTGGCTGGCCGTGGAGCAGGTGGGAGGCGTTTTCCTGATGGAGGGAACGCCTCCCCGCCTGACCTTGAAGGTCAACCGCAATATGGAGAAGCCCCTCCTGACGTTGTGCGCGCAGGTTGAGGTAGGCCGGTGTCTGTGCGGGCAAGCGGCTGCAACGGGAGAAATCCAGTTTGTTTCGGATGTGGACGACCTGCATGAAATTCGTTTCGACGGTATGCGGCCTCATGGGCATTACAACGTTCCCATCAAACGGGGAGAGGATGTGCTGGGAGTCATGGTGTTGTACCTCTCTCCGGGACATGTCAGCCGCCCGGAGGAGATGGGCTTTTTGCAATTGGTTGCCGATGCTTTCGCCAACACGATTGAGCAGAAACGCGCCGAGGAGGTCGTTCGTCGTCATGCGCTTACCTTTGCCAGCCTGTCCGAGAGTGTCATCATCACTGACCTGGATGGGCACATCATTGATACCAACGCGGCGACAGAACATATCTTCGGTTATTCTCGTAAAGAATTGCTCGGACAGCGTGCTGACTTGTGGCACCACCCGGACGAGCATGGACGTTTGAACCGCGAAATCCTGGCCGGTTTGGAACGCATCGGGCATTGGGAGGGAGAGATTCGTTTTGTTCACAAGGATGGGAAAACGGGCTGGGTGGATGTTACCGTTGTGCCTCTCCTGGACGACGCGGGCCGCCGTATTGCCAGTATCGGCGTCAGCCGCGACATCACCGACCGCAAGGAAGCGCAAATGGCTCTCGAAACGCAAAAACGTCTGTTCGAGAACCTCGTTTCGGTAGCGCGGGCTACCACGGCTTATCCCACTTTGCGGGCTACCCTGGGCAATGTCTTGAATGTGGCAGTGGAGATTACGGGGGCGGAGCGCTCCAGCATTTTCCTGCTGGACCAGGACCTGCGGGTTACGGAGAGCATCCTGGCGCGCGGGCAGGTGGGAAAAGAAGAAGCCGACGCCTTGACGGGGAAGGTGATGGATAAGGGCCTGGCCGGCTGGGTTTGCACTCACCGGAAGTCGGTACTCATCCCCGACACGCGCTTCGATGAGCGCTGGATAACGCTTCCCAACCAGCCCTACAAAGCCGCCTCCGTTTTATCCACTCCCATTCAGACGCACGAGAGGCTGTTGGGCATTCTCACCCTCGTACATTCGGATGCAAACCACTTTACGGAAGAACATCTTTCCCTCATGGAGGCTGCCGCCGGCCAGATGGCGCTGGCCCTGCGAAACGCCCAGATGTACGAGGAGCAATTCCGCCTGGCGAGAGACCTGGCCGAAGCCCGGGATGCCGCCGAAGAGGCCAGTCGGGCCAAAGGTATGTTCCTGGCCAATATGAGCCATGAGTTACGTACCCCGCTCAACGCCATCATCGGCTATGGGGAGTTGCTGGAAGAAGAAATTGTCGAATCCGGTGTTCCGCACTTGGCGGAATATGCCCGTCACATCCAGCGAGCCGGCCAGCAGTTGTTGGAACTCATCAACGATATTTTGGACCTGTCCAAAATCGAGGCGGGCAAGATGTCTTTGTACGTCGAACCGTTCGAGATTCCCCCTGTGCTCGCCCAGGTGGGGGATGTGGTACAGCCACTGATGAACAAAAATGCCAACCGTCTGGTTGTCCGTGTTTCCCCCGATTTGCCCCTCATGCACGCCGACCAGAGCAAGGTGCGCCAGATTTTGCTCAATTTGCTCAGCAACGCGGCCAAATTTACCGAGAACGGTCAGGTCACGCTGTCCGTGGAACTGGTGGATGCACACTACGTGCGTTTCATCGTTAGCGATACCGGCATCGGTATCACCCCGGAGCAGATGGAACGCCTTTTCCGTCCCTTCGCCCAGGCGGATTCCTCTACCACCAGGAAATATGGCGGCACTGGTTTGGGGCTGGCCCTCAGCCGCCGCTTCTGCGAGATGATGGGCGGGCGCATTGAGGTGGATAGCGTTCCCGAAGGAGGAAGTACCTTTACCGTATACCTGCCTTTGCAGGTAACGAATTGATTCGTTGGTGGTGCCGAGTGGAGAACGTCTTCTGCTTTCCTCTCAACCGGGGAGCAACTCAAACACCGGCAGGGGGGCGCGTATTCCTCTAATGGATATCGGCCCCAGAGAGCGATACCGCACCTTCTCGCAGGCCAGTTCGCGAGTATGCGGGCCGAAGAGTACCTGCCCTGGTTGGGCCATGCTTTGCAGACGGTGGGCGATGTTGGTAGTGCTTCCGATGGCTGTATAGGAGAGCCTTTCCGGCCCGCCCACGTTTCCCACCACTACCGGACCGCTGTTTACGCCAATCCCGAAATGCAGGGTTTTGCCCGCGGGGGCGATTCCGGACAGACGACGGGCACATTCAAGGGCGCGATAGGCGTGGTCAGGTTGTTCTTGAGGGGCATTGAATAGAATCATAACCCCGTCCCCCATGAACTGATTGACCGTCCCGCCAAATTCCGCCGCCTCCGCCAGCACCATAGCCCATAAATGGTTGAGTAGCGACAAGACGATTTCGGGAGAGCGTTCCTCTGACCAATGGGTGAAATTGCGTAAATCGGCAAATACCACGCTCACCTCGCGCCGCTCGCCGCCGGGCAGAGCCTTGCTTTCGTCGTGCAGCATCTCGTCTACCAATGTGGAGGGAACGAAGCGGCGAATGATGGTGTCCAGCCGTTGGCTGCTGTGCCTCAACTGGGCGCTCAGCAGGCTGAGTTCATTGCGCGTTTGGGTAATACGCTGTTCCAATTTCCCCTCTTCTGTGACATCCCGCGCCAGCAGAAGCAGCCCTCCCTGATAGGGGTACACATCCAGGGTCAGGTAAGCCGCGGCGCCATTCTGCTTTCGGCGGTGAATCCGTCGAAGGGCGAGGTGCTCTGCTCTCCCCTCCAGCAATTTTTGGAGCATTTCCTCGCTTCCAACGTATTCTGGAAACAGGTCGCTGATGGTTTGCCCCTCCGGCTCTTCCAGATGTGCCCAAAGCCACTCCCGCAAGCCGGGAGAGTACTGTTGCAGGGTCAGGTCGGCGTCGAACCAGCCGTGTTCCACCCTGAGATGAGAGAGAATGAAATTGAAAAGATTTGAGTTCATAGCAGTTTTCCTTGTGACACCTGCGTGACCCTGCGGGTGTTGGAGACCTTGGGTAGAATTGGTCTCTCTGTCGTGCTATCGTGCCGCGTTGGCGGTGCCGTGTTGTATAATCGGGGTAGTATGCGGTCTCAGGAACACTATAAGACAATCTCCGGCAAGTGGTACCCTCCAGGAGGATAGGCCTACGTCTCGTCCCGACGATAAGAAGAAACCCCTGACGGGGGAACTGTATTCCCATAAACTGGAGCACAGCGCATTCCGGGCCTTGCGGCAAGGATACGAGACCAACGCCTTGTATTTGTTCCGCGAGGTGGTGGAGCGCAACCCCAACAATGTGCGCGCCTGGAGAGCGTTGATAGACCTCGAACCCGATATTGACGCTAAAGTGGTCGCAGCCGAGCGCGTTCTGAAATTGGAACCTTTTGATGACGAGGTGCGCGCCCGTATGGAGGCCCTGCGTCACAAGCAGGAGCGGGTTTATCGACAGAAGAAAGGCTGGGCGCAAGAACAAGTAGCGCGGGCGCAAGAATATGAGCAGAACAGGCGGATAGATGAGGCGCGCGCTGTCCTGGAAGATGTGGTAAGGGTTTTTCAAGATGATGTGCGGGCCTGGCGGATGTTGGCGAGACTGCGCCAGGATGATATGGATGGACTTATCCAGGCCTTGGAGCAGATTGTGCGGTGCGACCCGGAAGACAAGCGTAGCCGTGCCGCCTTGGCGCGTTGGCGGTATCTGCGCGAGCACCCTCTGGAATTGGCCGCCTGGCACGAAGACCGGGGAAACCTGGAACGCGCTCTGGAAATCTGGCGGCAGCAAACCCTGTACGCCCGCACGCCGCGGGAATGGCGCAGGATTTATCACAACGTCCAGCGCCTGGACCGGATGCTCCGCACCGGCGAAAATCGCCGTTTCCCTTTCGGAGCGGTTGCCCGTCTCGCTTTTCTCCCTCTGGCCTTGTACTTTTTCCTGCTTGGATTGCAAACCCATCTGGATTTTATGGCTGTGACGCAGGATGAGTGGCTGTCGGGGATAGGGGTGTTTGTCGGTGGGCTGTTGCTGTCCCTGCTCTACGTGGACGATGTGGCCCCCGACGGTTTGTGGCGCGCTTCCGTGCTGGCGCGCTGGCTCGTCGGGCTGCTGGGCTGGAGCATCTTGCTGCTGCCTTTTGTGCTTTTGTTGTTCTGAGTGGGGCCAAGCGGGGGGAGAGCGAACAGGAAGGTCAGGTCGTTGACATTGGTCTGGGTGGGGCCGGGTTTGAGTAAATCCCCCAAGGCCTCGAAAAAATGGTAAGAATCGTTGCGCCGCAGGAAATCCTCCGGCGAGAGACCGGCCTGCCGGGCGCGGACCAGGGTTTCTCCCGTTACCACAGCCCCCGCCGCGTCGGTCGGGCCGTCCCCGCCGTCGGTTGCCAGGCTGACCAGGACAAGGCCGGGCAGCCCTGCCAGGTCGCGCACCGCGCCTAAAGCGAGTTCCTGATTGCGGCCTCCCAATCCCTCGCCGCGCAGGGTGACGGTGGTCTCGCCACCGGCCACCAGACAGGCCGGGCGGGGGAGCGGGTTCTCGCTGCGGGCTATCTCGCTCAGGATGGCTGCCAGGAAGCGCCCCGCTTCGCGGGCCTCCCCTTGCAGGGCGGTGGTTAACAGGAGGGTGCGAAATCCCTCGGCAGCGGCCTGCTTCAAGGCAGCGCGGGCTGCCAGGGGGTTGTCGCCCACTATCAGGTTGCGCACCCCCTCGAAAACGGGGTCCGTCTCCTTTCCCGTTTCGGGGATTTCCCCCGCCGCCCCGCGGCGCAGGTGTTCCAGAATCTCCGGCGGGGTCTTCTCCACCAAATCGTATTTGCGGAGAATCGCCAGGGCGTCCAGAAAGGTGGTCGGGTCGGGGACGGTGGGGCCGGATGCAATCACGTCCAGCGGGGAGCCGACCACATCGGAGAGAATGAGAGTCAGGACGGCGGCGGGAGCAGCCCAGCGGGCCAGCCCGCCCCCTTTGACCGCGTCCAGGTGCTTGCGCAGGCAGTTGATTTCGCGGATGTCCGCGCCGCAGGCCAATAGATAGCGGGTGAGGCTTTGCAGGGCGGCGAGCGAGACGCCGGGGACGGGGGCGGTCATCAGGGCGGAGCCGCCGCCAGAGATGAGGGCCAGCACCAGGTCGTCGGGGCGCGTTTCGGAGAGCAGCGCCCGAATGCGGCGGGTGGCCTGCACGCTGTCTTCACCGGGGACGGGGTGGGATGCCTCGTACAGGTACAGACGGGGATGGGGCGCTTCGGGGGGCGCCTGTCCGCGCTTGGCGACGATGATTCCTGCGTATAGCCATTGTCCTAAAACATCTGCCGCCGCCTCTGCCATCGAAACGCTGGCTTTCCCCGCCGCCACAAGGTAAACCCGCCCCCCTTCGGCGGGCCGCCAGGCGAAATCTCCGGCGTGCAAGGCGTCGCCCTCCCAGTGCAGGGAACGGCGGACGGCCTCGGCGGGGTCTGCCGCGTTCAGCGCTGCGGCCATGATGCGGCTGATGGCCGTTCCCCGGTGCGATTTGCGCAGACTTTCGGTGAGAAGGGAGGCGGGGGAGACAAGCATGATTTGTTGCTCAAACAAACGTGCCCGCCTGGGCTGCAGGGGGGCACGGGAAGAAATCTTGCCGGCTTATTTGTCCAGGTCTTTCAGGTCGTTGGGCAAATAAACGCTGATGCGCCGGATTTTCTCCATGAGGCGCTCGCGCTCTTTGGCATCTTTGGATGCCGCCAGTTTGGCCTTGAGTTGATGGAGTTTGGCGCGGCGCTGCCGTCGGCGGCGCAGTTCTTTATCTCGTACGCGTGACATGCACACCTCCTTGAAAAAAATGGGATTTTGGATGCCGCTATTGTACCGCAAAACCGCGGCGATATAATCCCACTAGGGCCGACGCAGAAAGGGGTAGAACAACTGTTTGTATTTGTCTTGCAGGGATGTACTTGCGTTTCGCAGAATTGCGGCAGGCGCTCTGCTGGAATCATGCGCTTCTCTGCGCAAATCAGCGGGCGTCAGCGCAATCTGCGTTCTTCAGGCGATTTCTCTGCATTTTCTGAGTGTTCCCCGTACAGAAATTGAAGGTGCGATTCTGCGGCTTTGTGGTATAGTGTTTGAAACCGCTTTGTGGAGGTTGTGTCGTGACCGTTGAACCCCTTGTCGTGAAAGTTCGTCAACCCAGGCAATCCCGTGTGGGGACCACTCCTTTGTCGTCTGTGAAACATCCCATGCTGGTGCTTCTGCACGGCGCGGGCAGCGACGAGATGCAGTTGTTTGGCATGGCGGACGAAATTGACGACCGCTGGCTGGTGGTGGGCATCCGTGCCCCCATCGCCCAGGCAAAAGGCGCATTTGTGTGGTATCGGGTCTCCCCGTTTGATATTTCCAGGGTCAACGAGACGGATGTTCTTACGGGGGCGGAGCGGTTGACCCGCACGCTGCAGGATGCGCTTGCCGCCTGGAGAGCCGACCCTGCTCAGGTGTTTCTCCTGGGAGTTGACCAGGGGGCCACGATGGCGCTGAACCTGTTTTTGATGTACCCGGCGCTGGTGAGCGGGGTGGCTGCTTTTGCAGGGGCGACCTGGGACAGTATGCGCTATGCCGCTACCGACCGGCCAGCCCTGAAGGGCAAGCCGCTTTTCCTGGCCTACGGCGCGCACGATACGGTGATTCCCTTGCAGGTGGCGCGCCAGGCCCGGAAATTTTTCCTGGAATACGAGATGGATGTTACCTATCGGGAATACCACGGGGTGACGCACAGTTTGCAACGGCGGGTGTGGAGCGACATGCTGGTCTGGACGGCGGAGCGCATGGAACGCACGCAGCGCCGCAGGCGCCGCGTGCGGCTGCAAGCCCGCCTGGGCTACGTAACGCTGCGGGTGCGCAATCTGGAGCGTTCGATGTTGTTCTATCAGCGTTTTCTGGGCTTGCGGCTGGTGGAGCGCGTCGGTCGGGCTTACGTTTTCCTTTCGGGCAGCGGGCGACACCACGACCTGGCCCTGTTCCATGCCGGCACCGATGCTTTGGACCAGCCCTCCGGCACGATAGGGGTCTCGGAGATGGCTTTTGAGGTGCCCGACCAGCGGGTGTTTGCACAGGTGTACCGCAAACTGGAGGAAGCCCGTTTGCCGGTCAAAGCGATTGACCGCCTGATTGCCTGGGAATTGCGCTTTAGCGACCCGGACGGCAACCGGGTGGTGGTGTATTGCGATAACCGTGACCTGCCCGGCGCAGCCGATTTGTGGCAGGGACGCGATTTGCCCTTGCCGCGGGAGAAAATCTTCTCTGCTCTGTCCGAGGGGGACGTGTAGGATAACCGCCTACAGCAGAATCCCCGCCGCGAAGAGAATGGCGTAGAGCAAAGTCAACTGCCCCGTTTTTGCCAGCGCCTGGTTGAGAATCCGCCCCTTTTGAGTGGAGACGACCATCCACACTTGGTAGGCCGCGGGGAGAGAGAGCAGGGTCAACAACACCCAGGGGGAAGTCTGGCCGCTGAGCCATAAAATCACCGCCACGAGGTAACTGGCAATCAGGAGGAGGGCGTATTCGGCCTTTGTGCCGTTTTCTCCCAGGAAGACGGCCAGGGTGTGTTTACCCGTCTTGCGGTCGGTCTCGATATCCCGCAGGTTGTTGACCACCAGAATGGCGGTGGTGAGAAAGCCCATCGGCAGGGCTGCCCACCACGCCAGGGCGGGGACGGCGTGCATCTGGACGTAAACCGTCCCGCAAACCGCCGCCAGCCCGAAAAACAGGAAGACGAACAGGTCGCCCAGGCCGTAGTAGCCGAGGGGATAGGGGCCGCCGGTGTAGGCGATGGCCGAAATGATAGATGCCACGCCGATGGCGAGAATCGGCCAGCCGCCCACCCGGATGAGATACAAGCCCACCAGAGCGGCCACGCCGAAGGAGACCCACATGCCGGCGAAGACCTGTTTCAGGCTGAGCAGTCCCGTTTGCGTGACGCGGACCGGGCCGAGGCGTTCGTCGGTATCGTTGCCTTTTTGGAAATCATAGGCGTCGTTGGCGAAGTTCGAGCCAATCTGGATGAACAGGGCGCCGACGAAAGCGGCCAGCCAGGGCAAAAAACGGAATTGACCGAAAGCCGCAGCCACCGCTCCGCCGACGATGACGGGCGCTGCCGCTGCGGGCAAAGTCTTGGGGCGGGAAGCAAGAATCCAGGGGTTGGGTTGGGGCATGGGATGGGGGTTAGGAGGTTGGGAGTTAGGAGGTTAGGAGTTAGGGGTTGCAGGGACAAAGATGCCGTACCCTGTACGCTGTACGCCGTACGCTGTACACTGACACCTGCCCACTTTCCCACTTGCAAACTTTCACACTTGCATACTTTCACACTTGCAACCTTCCTTCTCCGTGGACGCGGAAGACGACTTCTTCCTCCGGGTACTCCCCGCTTCCTTCGCGGGTCACGTGGAGGCGGTCGCCGCGGCGCTGGAGGGTAAAGGTATCCACGCGGGAGGGGCCGTAGCCGTCGCCGGCATCGGTGTACAGGCGGAAGGCGTGCGGGGTCTCGTCGCCGGGGAGGGGGGCGTAGAGATGGAGTTCAAGGCTCCCGTCGGCGGCGCGCATGGGCAGGAGACTGCCGGCGCGCACGAAAAGCGGGATGCGCTCCAGGGGGGCGGCGATTTCTTCGGGGCCGGGGAGAGGATAAACGGTATCCTCCCAAAAGTCGTACCAGCCTCCGGGAGGCAGGAGCAGACTTCGGGCGCGTCCGCCCTTCTCCAAAATCGGGGCAACCAGCAGGGAGTCGCCCACCAGAAAAGCGTCCTCCACCTCCCACAAATCGGGATTCTCCGGCCAATCCCAGAAGAGAGGGCGCAGGAGGGGGAGACCTTCTTCGGCGGCCTGCCAGGCCAGGGTGTACCAGTAGGGCAGGAGGCGGTAGCGCAGGCGGATGACCTCCCGCACGGCCTCCCGCGTCCGGCGGTCGAAGCGCCAGGGTTCGCGGAGGGGCAGACCGGTGGCCGAGTGCAGGCGGAAGAAGGGCGTGAAGGCGGCCATCTGGAACCAGCGCAGGTACAGTTCGGGGGAGGGATGCCCGCTGAAGCCGCCGATGTCGGAGCCGGAGTAGAAGATGCCGCTCAAACTCAGGTTGAGCAGGATGGCGACGGTGCGCCGCAGGGCCGGCCAGGAACTTTCCACGTCGCCCGTCCAGTGCCAGGCGTAACGCTGCACGCCCGCCCATCCGGAGCGGGTCAGTTGCCAGGGGCGTCTTTCGGGACGGTAAAGGCGCTGGGCCTCGAAGCCGGCGCGGTTCATCAGCAAAGCGTACAGGTTGTGGGCTTCCCTGTGTGTGCCGCCGCGCCCCTCGAAATCGTGGTGCAGGGAGCGCGGCAGGGTCGGTTCGCCCCAGGCGGCGAAGGCCGCCGGTTCGTTCATGTCGTGCCAGAAACCGCTGATGCCCTGGTCGAGCAGGCGGGGGTAGAAACTGCCCCACCACGCCCGCGTTTTGGGGGCGGTGAAATCGGGGAAGTAGCACCACCCCGGCCAGACGAGCGCTCGGTGAGGCCTGCCGTCCGGCTGGCGGCAAAAGACGCCCTCCGCCAGGCCGCTGCGCGCCACCGTGTACTGCGGGTCGTCCTTGACGCCGGGGTCGAGGATGGTCACCAGCCGGATTCCCTGCTCCCGCATCTCTTCCGTTAGGGCGGGCAGGTCGGGGAAACGCTGCGGATGGACGGTGAAGACGCGGTAGCCGTCCATGTAGTCAATATCCAGGTGGATGGCGCTGAGGGGGATGTCGTGCTTCGCAAAGCCCGCCGCCACCTCGCGGATGTCGGTCTCGTTGGCGTAGCCCCAGCGGGACTGGTGATACCCCAGCGCCCAACGGGGCGGGAGCGGCGGGCGTCCGGTCAACTCGGTGTAGTGCGCCAGCAGACGCCGCGGCTCCCCGGCAATCAGGTAATAACGCAGCGCGCCGCCCTCGAAAGTGACTTCCGCCGTCTCCGCGCCGAAAATCACCTCGCCCTCGAAGGCGTTTTCGTAGAAGACCAGGTAACTGCCCTGGGCGTGCATCCCCGCGTAGAGCGGGAGATTGAGGTAGATTTCGGGGCTGTCCGGGCCGTAACTGCCGCCGGGGTCCAGGTTCCACAGGCGGTAACGCCTGCCGGGGGCGTTGCGTACCAGCGGGGCGGGGCTTTCCCCCAGCCCGTAGATGCGTTCTTCGGGGCGCAGGCGCGCCGTGTGGCGGATGCGCCCTCCCGCAAAGCGCGGCGGCTCCTCGCGGCGCAGGAGCGCTCCCTGCGGGGTGTGCAGGCGTATAGCCCCGTCGTGCCCGATGCGTAACTCCAGGGCTGTGCTGCGCAGGCTCCAGCCCCCGGCGTCGGCGTTCCCGGTGTTCTCGGTGCTCATCGCTACCTGCACCGGTGCCCAGGCGTTTTGGGCGATGGCGTAGGGAAGGGGCAGGAGGCCGGGCCGCCAGGTCAGGCGCACCATCTCGGGGGCCAGGAAAACAATCTCCAGCGTGTACGCCCCGAAGGGAATCGTGAACCGCCCTTCCCCCTGGGGGCGGATTTCCCCGGTCTTCCCCGGAGGTTGGGGCGGCTGGAAGTCCTCCCGCGGGGGCGGCTCCCGACGCTCCACGGCATCTCGCAGCAAGGCGTAGCGCACGGTGCGGATGGTGGAGCGCAGCCCCATGAAACGGACGGCGTTGACGAATTTGGTGAGGGTACTCATAGGCGCGGCTGATTTTATCACAGGCTTTTAAGCCGCAGCGGGGGATGGGCTGGTACAATGGCCCCCATTCAAGACAATTTTCAGGAGAAAACGACAATGGAAGATTCCCGCCAACCCGATGATGCTGCCGCTCCCGCGAAAGGGACGGACTCCCCCGCGGCTGCTCCCGTTATGGAAAAATCCCCTCCCCCCAAAGGCGCCCCGGCGCTGACCATCAGCATCCACTCGTGGGTGACGCCTGCGGTGGCGCTGGTCGCCCTGCTGGTGGGCTTCGCGGGCGGTTACCTGGCGCGCCCCTACCTGAGCGGCGGGGGCGGAGGAGGGGCAGACCCCGCTCCCGCCGCTGCTGGGCCGCTTGCCACGGCTGAGCCGGTGGACGCC
>DRKV01000172.1 GCA_011051635.1 Chloroflexota bacterium
ACGCCTCGCCCGGCCTCCAGCAGCGCGCCGCACTGAGGGCAGGGCGCTCCCTCCGGCGCGGTCACGATGTCGCCTGTCAGGTCGGCGGTGAAGTCGCGCCCGTAGTTGACGTTTCGCAGGTGGTAGTCCGGGCGGTTGGCCCCCGCCACAAGGTTGGGCGCGGCGGGGATGAGGTCGTCCACCACGGTGAGGTACTCCCCCGGCGGCAGCCCCACGGGGGAGGCAAAGCCCGGTTCGGCTCCGATGGCGCGGATTTCGCTTTCCTCCGCCGGACGGAAGCCGCTCAGACCGGTGAGACGGGCGAGTTTGGCGGGATTGAGTTCCATGTCGCCGCGCAGGACGGCGAAGACCAGCCGCTTCTCTCCCTGCGGGGTGCGTCCTGCCAGAAAGACGGCTTTGGCCGTGCGGGATTCGGGAATCCCCAAAAAGGCGGCCAAAGCGGCGATGGTCTTCGTCTCCGGGGTGTGGACTTTCTCCAGGGGAGCGGGAGCCTCTGCGGGGGGAGTCGGTTTCCGGAAGCGGGCCGCCGGAAGGGTGGCGCGGTATCCGCAGGCGGGACAGGTGCGGAGTTCCGTATCTCCCTGGGGGTGCGGGTAAACCCAGGCGTGTCCCGCTTCTCCTTCTCCTGCCAGGACGGGGAGCAAGGGCAGTTGCCAGGCTTCCAGCAAATCCCTCCAGGCGGATTCCCGACGGCGGCGGTGGGAATCCAGCCCCTCGGCGTCGGGGTACAGGGCGCAGCAAGTCAGGAAGCGGCTGTGGCGGGCGCGCAGCAGTCCGGCAGGGGGATGGGGTTCCTGGTGGATGGTGTAGAGCAGGGCGGGAAGTTGGCGGTAGGTGTGGATTTCGTTCTCGGCCAGGGCGGTGCAGGCTGTTTCGTGGGGCAGGCCCGGCGGGAGACAGATTTCCTGCCCGTCAAAGGGGAGGAGGAAGGCTTCTCGCAGGCGGGATTCGAGTTGGGAGATGGTCAGCCGCCCCAGGGGCAGGGTGGCGAATTGCCCGCTGCGGAGGGGACGTAAATAGCCGCCGCGCACCAGATGGCGGTGCGCGGCGTTGCGGGCTTCGGGAGGCGCTTCCCGAAGGGTGTGGGTAAGCAGGGCGGTAATGCGCATGGCAGAAGATTCCCTCCCCCGGTGGGGGGAGGGCCAGGACAGGGGCTTTTTCCTCCCCCGTCGGGGGGAGGGCCGGGGTAGGGGGAGAACTCAGATTCCTCCGCCGTACTGGGCGCGGAGGGCTTTCTTGTCAATCTTGCCGACGCTGGTCTTGGGGAGGGCTTCGACGAACTCGTACAGGTCGGGAACCGCCCAATCGGTGATGACGCCCTGGGTGGCGTACTGCTTGAGGTGCTCTTGCAGGGCCGCGGCGGTGGGTTTTGCGCCCTCGGCAGGGACGACAATCGCCAGCGGACGCTCGCCCCACTTCTCATCGGGGACGCCAATCACGGCGGCCTCGTTGACGGCGGGGTGCAGGCTGAGCAGGTTCTCCAGTTCGAGGGAAGTAATCCACTCGCCGCCGCTCTTGATGACGTCCTTCAGGCGGTCTACAATCTGGACGTAGCCGTGGGCGTCCACGGTAGCGACGTCGCCGGTGTGCAGCCAGCCGCCCTCCCACAGGGCCTCGCTGCGTTCCGGTTCCTTGAGGTAGCCGGGGGTCAGCCACGGGGTGCGCACCTGGATTTCGCCGCGTTCCTTGCCGTCGCGGGCCACTTCCTCGCCGTCGGCGTTGACCACCCGCAGGCTGACCAACGGAACGGGCAGACCGGTCTTGATGTGGTAGTCCAGTTTTTCTTCTTCGCTCATCTCGCCGAAGGTGGGCTTGAGGAAGGCGATGGTCAGGAGAGGCGCGGTCTCGGACATGCCGTAACCGGCGTAGAGGTGGATGCCCAATTTTTGGGCGGATTGCGCCAGCCCTTTGGTGAGGCGCGCCCCGCCGATGACGATTTTCCAGCCCCGCAGGTCGAACTTCTCGATGCCCGGCGCGCCGACCACCATTTGCAGGATGGTGGGGACGCAATGGCTGAAGGTCACTTTGTGGGTCAGGACGAGTTTGAGCAGCATGGACGGCTCGTAGCGCCCCGGATAGACCTGCTTCATCCCAATCATGGTGGTGGAGTAGGGCACGCCCCAGGCGTGGACGTGGAAGAGGGGCGTGAGGGGCATGTACACGTCCCGCTTGGTGATGCCGCCGAAATCGGTCAGCGAGCCGAATGTAGTCGCTTCGGCCAGGGTGTGGAGCACCAGTTGGCGGTGGGTGAAGTAAACCCCTTTGGGTTTGCCGGTCGTGCCGGTGGTGTAGGAGAGGGTGGCCTGGGTGTTCTCGTCGAAATCGGGCAGTTCTTCCAGCGGAGTGGCGCTGGTGAGGAAGGTCTCGTAATCCGTATCGGCGAAGGGGGTTTCGGGCGGGGTCTCCTTGTCGCTGATGATGATGTATTTCTTGACGGTCGCCAGTTGGGGGCGCAGTTTCTCAATCAGCGGCAGGAAGTCTTCGTGGAAGATGACGACTTCGTCTTCGGCGTGCAGCATGGTGTAAGCCACGTCCGCCGGGGCCAGCCGCGGGTTGATGGTGTGCATCACCGCTCCGATGCCGGGCACGGCGAAGTACATCTCCAGGTAGCGGTGGCTGTCCCACTCGATGATGCCGACCTTGCTGCCGGTTTTCAGCCCCAGTGCCTTGAGCGCCCCGCCCAGTTGCAGAACGCGCTGGTACATCTCGGCGTAGGTGTATTCCCACTGGTCGCGGTAATAGATTTTCTGTTCCGGGGCGATGCGGATGCCGGATGCAAGGACGTACTTCAGCAACAGGGGATAGTCGTATGGTGCCATGCGTGTTCCTCCTTCAGGGGTAACAGGGGTGGATGGGAAACGGTTTCATACGCTTCTAGTGTACAGCGGTTGGTGGGATTGTCAAGGTAGGTGAGTAGGTGAGTAGGTGA
>DRKV01000173.1 GCA_011051635.1 Chloroflexota bacterium
GAGGAGGCGTGAACGATGCAAAATATCTGGACGATTGCTCGCCGCGAATACAAACGCTACTTTGCCACCCCCTCCGCCTACGTGATGGCTTTCATGCTCTTCCTGGTGCTGGGGCTGGTCTTCTACGCCAACGTGCAGTATGCCCTCACCTCGCTGGGACAATTCGTGCCCGACGCGCGGGTGCTCTTCGGCCCGATGGTGATTGTCTTCCTTTTCGCCGTCCCCGCCGTGACCATGCGCCTGCTGGCCGAGGAACAGAAAACCGGCACCCTGGAACTGCTCCTCACCGCTCCCGTGCGCGATGCGGAACTGGTGGTCGGCAAGTGGCTGGGGGCTTTCCTGTTCATCCTCACCCTGCTGGCCGTCACCCTGGTGTATCCCCTCCTGCTCAACGAGATGGTGCAGCCCGGCATTGACCAGGGGCCTGTCCTGACCGGCTACCTGGGCTTCGTGCTGATGACCGCCGCCCTGGTGGGCGTGGGCGTGATGGTTTCCTCCCTGTTCAGCAACCAACTGGCCGCTTTCGTGGCGACTTTGGCGCTCTTCTGGCTCCTGTGGCTGATGGGGATGCCCGTCCGGGCCGGCGCGGGCGGGGCGGGGAGCGAACTGCTCCGCTACCTGGATTTCAACCAGCACTTCTACCCCACCCTGTACGAGGGCATCCTCGACTTGCGGGATGTGGTCTATTACCTGAGCGTGACGGCGATTTCCCTCTTCCTGGGGAGCGTCATCATCGAGACGCGGAGGTGGCGATGAACCGCGATTGGCGCAAGTTCGCCCCCTGGGGGCTGTATCTGGCTGTAGCGGCGGCGCTGGTCTCTTTCGGCCTGTTCGTCGTCTTCCGCACTCTCGATTTGCGCCTCCAAATCAGTCTGGCGCTGATAGTGGTGGGGCTGGCCGCCGCCGTTCTCCTCGACCCGGAGCGGGCGCGGCGTTTTCTCACCGGACGGCAGGCGCGTTACGGCAGCAATGCCCTCCTGATGAGCCTTGCCTTCATCGGCATCGTGGCGGTGCTCAACTACCTGGCCTACCAGAACCCCCTCCGCAAGGACCTGACCGAGGACAGGCAGAACACCCTGGCCCCCGAAACGCTGGAGACCCTCCGTTCCCTGCCGGAACCGGTCACCGCGGTCGGCTTTTTCACCGCCCGCACGCCCAGCGAGCAGGCCGAGCGTCTGCTGGAGCAGTACCGTTTCTACAGCGACGGCAAGTTCACCTACCGCATCGTAGACCCCGAAAGCGACCCCGTGGCCGCCCGCGAGGCGGGCATCACCCGCGACGGCTCCATCGTCCTGCGGATGGGCGATGGGCAGGAGATTGTGGATTTCGTCTCCGAGCGGGGACTGACCTCCGCTCTGGTGCGCCTGATGAACCCGGCCAGCAAGACGGTTTACTTCCTCACCGGTCACGGCGAATACGATTTGGAGCAGGGCGGCGACCAGTCCTACGCTCTGGTCAAGCGCACGCTGGAGGGCAAGAACTACACCGTCCGGTCGCTCAATCTGCTTGCCGAGCATCAGGTTCCGTCGGATGCCGATGTGGTGGTCGTCGCCGGCCCGCAGCAGCCCCTCACCCCCGCCGAAGTGGAGGCCCTGGATGCCTACCTGCGGAACGGCGGGGCGCTCCTGGCCCTGGAAGAACCCCTCCCCGTCACCCAGTTCGGGGATGCCCCCGACCCCCTGGCAACGTATCTCAGCGGGACGTGGGGCCTGACCCTGGGCGAGGACATCGTGGTGGATTTGAGCAGCGAGCAGCCTTTCGTGGCAGTCGCCGCCCAATACGCCGCCCATCCCATCACCGAGAAGATTGCCCAGGTCGCCACCGTCTTCCCCACGGCGCGCAGCGTGCAGGTCTCCGGCGACCTCACCGATACCTTCCCCGTCGTTCTGGTGCAGACCGGGCAGAACTCCTGGGCGGAGAGCGACCTGGCCGCAGTCGCCGCGCAGGAGAACTTCGCCGCCGATGAAGGCGACCTGATTGGCTCCGTGCCGCTGGCCGCCGCCGAGGAGCGTTCCGATTGGGGCGCCCGCGTCGTAGTCTTTGGCGATTCCGATTTCGCCTCCGATGCCTACTTCGGCTTCCTGGGGGACGGCGATTTGTTCGTCAACGCCGTGGATTGGGCTGCCGGGCAGGAGAACCTCATCAATCTGACCCCCAAAGAGCGCACCCAGCGGGTGCTCGTCCCGCCCCAATCGTGGGCGCTGGGGCTGATTCTCCTGGGGACGGTCTTCGTCCTGCCGGGGCTGGCCCTGGTTGCCGGTTTGACGACGTGGTGGCAGCGCCGCCGCCGGGAGTGAGACCATGATTCGACGCACCACCTGGATTCTGCTGGCGATTTTTGCCCTCCTTTTGGGTGTCACCTTTTACCTGAAAAGGAATCCAATAGAAGGGCAGAGCGAAGACCTGCTCCCTACCCCCGCCCCCTTGCTCATCTCTTTTGACCCCCTGGGCGAGACCGCTACCCTGCGCCTGCGGGATGCGGAAGGCCGGGAGGTGGTCTTGCAGCGCAGAGAGCGGGATTCCTGGCTGGTGGAGGGAGAGCCTCCCCGCCCGGCGGATGCGCTCACCGTGATGCAGGGCTTGAACCAACTGGCTGCCTTGCAGGTACTCTCTCCGGTGGAGGCGGATGTTCCCGTCAGCGCCCTGGGGCTTGCGCCCCCGCAAGCCCGCCTGGAATTCGACCTGACCGACGGACGGCGCGTGACCCTCTCCGTGGGAGCGCTTACTCCCGTCGGGACGGGCTACTACCTCCAGATGGACGACGCCCCGCCGGTGGTGGTGGAGAAGTACCCCCTGGATGGCGTCCTGGCTTGGCTGGATGCTCCGCCCTACGCCCCCGAACCCCCGCCGGACGCGCCCCCCGCTCCGTAGGGTAGCTTCGCCTCAAAATCCCTCGTGGAGTGTTCTCGCGCGAAGGTACGGGGAACACAGCGTATTTTTTGATAAAACCCCGTGTTCCTGCCAGACCTCCGAAGTCTTGGAGACTTCGGAGGTCTGGGGACAAAACGTTCAACGTCTGATATCGAATTGCCTATTGATTTTCCTCTCAAAAAAGAGTATCCTGAACTCGTAGCACATCTCGCTTTTCCCCTCTACCCCTGCACCGATGCCCCAGCGTACCAACGTACTGATGTGCCTGATGTGCCAATGCCCCAAACCGCCGGCCATCCCCGGCTTTTTTAGGAGTGCGGATGATTGATAAATCCCTGTTGACTACGATTGAATCCGAAGAAGATTCCGACCGCAGTGCAGCCCTCGCCCGCCTGATTGAATACGGGCGCAAGAAAACCTTCGTCACCATCGACGACATCCTCATGTTCTCGCCGGAAGCGGAACAGGATATGGACCAGTTGGAAGAGGCCTTCGCGGCCCTGATTAGCGCTGGTATCCCCTACGTGGAAAACGTCCCCGACAAATCCGGCCCGGCCAATGAGGAACTGGAAGAAGAAGATGATGAAAGCGGCGAAGATGCCACCCTCCTCGAACAAGAGAAGAACTACCTGGCGAACATCGACACCGACGATACCATCGGCCTGTACCTCAAGGAAGTCGGGCGCGTCCCCCTCCTGACCGCGGAGGAAGAAGTCCAACTCGCCAAGCGCATCGAGGCCGGACGCGAAGCCCGCGAAGAAATGGCCCGCGGCAACGTCACCCCCGAACGCCGCCTGGAACTGCGCGCCCTCATCGAGGACGGCTGGGCGGCCCGTGAGCACCTCATCACCGCCAACTCGCGGCTGGTGATTAGCGTCGCCAAAAAGTACATGGGGCGCGGCGTCCCCTTCCTCGACCTCATCCAGGAGGGCAACATCGGCCTGATTCGGGCCGCCAAGAAGTTCGATTACCGCCGCGGCCACAAATTCAGCACCTACGCTACCTGGTGGATTCGGCAGGCCGTCACCCGCGCCATCGCCGACCAGGGGCGCACCATCCGCGTCCCCGTCCACATGGGCGACCAAATCAACAAACTCCTCCGTGTCCAGCATCAACTGACCCAAAAACTGGGACGCGACCCCACGGTGGAAGAACTGGCCGAAGCCCTCGA
>DRKV01000174.1 GCA_011051635.1 Chloroflexota bacterium
ACAAACAAAATGCGGTATCCGGCGCGCTGCATCCGCAGGCACCACTCCACTTCCTCGTAATACGTGAAGAAGCGCTCGTCCAGGCCGCCGACCTCCTCAAGAATGCGAGTCCGCGCCAGCAAGGCGCAGCCGGTGACGAAATCCACCGGGCGCGGCGGCCCGTCGAACTGGCCTTCATCGCCCTCTCCCAGGCCAATCATGCGGGTCTCGCCTCTCTTCCAGTCAATCGCTCCGCCTGCCGACCAGACCACTTGCGGCAGGGCGTGGTAGTAAATCAGCGGGCCGGCTGCGGCGGCCTGGGGGTCGGCTTCCAGCGCCTCCACCAGCGGAGAGAGAAAATCGGGCGCGACTTCAGTGTCGTTGTTCAGCAGCAGGACGTATTCGTAGCCGTGCTGACGGGCGTATTCCAGCCCCAGGTTGTTGCCGCCTGTGAACCCCAGATTTTCGCCGCTTTCGAGCACCTCCACGGCAGGGAATGCCTCCCGGATGCGGGCTACCGAGTCGTCGCTGGAAGCGTTGTCCACGACCAGCACATCGAAGGCGGGGCGCTGCACGGCATCCAGCGAGCGCAGGCAGGCCAGCGTGTCTTCGTGTCCGTTCCAGTTCACCAGGAGGATGAGTATCATGTGTCACGTACCACGTACCACGTATCACGTGTTGGTGCCGATTCATCTGCCGCCTCTTGCGTACCGCCGATAAATCTCTTCCAAAGCGTCAATCTCTTGCGCTACGGTGGGGATGTCTTTGGCGCTGGGGCGCAGGGCGTTCAGCCGGGACTTATCGGCGGCCAGGGCGTGCAGATGGGTTGCCAGGGTGCGCGCGTCGCCCGGCGGAAAGCGCAGGCCGTTCTCTCCGGGCTGTACCAGTTCGGCCATCCCGCCCAGGTCGCTTGCCAGCACCGGCGTCCCGTAGGCGAAAGCCTCCAAAATGGTGTTGGGACTGTTCTCGTACCACACGGAAGGCACCACCAGCACGTCCAGGTTGCGGTGTACTTCGCCGATTTTCTGCCGGGGGAAGACGCCTTCCCAATGGATGCGCCTGTCTCCGGCGCTGAGAGCCTTCAGGCGGCGGGTGTACTTCGGGAAGGGCGCGGCGTCTCCGTAAAGATGCACTTCCAGAGGGGCGTCCGGCAGGGAGCGCACCGCCTCCAGCAGGGTGTGGACCCCCTTGTGGGGGGCGATTTGCCCGATGTATCCCACTCGCAGGCGCGGCGCAGGGACTTTCTTCCGGGCTTCCTCGCCCAGCGCCGGAAAATCGCGTCCCTGGCGGGAGAAAACCACCCGCTCCGGCGATACACCCGCCCGGATGTGCATTTCCCGCACGAAGCGGGAGGGGCTGATGGCGCAGTCGGTGCGGTTGAGGGTTTCTATGAGGTAGTCTAATCGTTGGCGGATAGCGTTTGCATTACGCTTTTGCAAGCGCCAGTAGCCCTGCGCCAGCCGCGGGGCTGTTCTGCCGAGATAGCGGAAGCGCCGCTTCTCCTCCCCCAGGCAGCGGGCGCAGCGCGCAGGGTCTATCGGGAGCGTGGAAAGCGTCCCGTCGCTGCGCAGCATGGTGATGCGCGGACACAAGAACCAGAAGTCCGTCAAACTGACCACCGTGGGGATGCCCATATCCTGGGCGACGCGCAGCGGCCTGCCCGTCATCAGGTAACCGCTGAACAGGTGGAAAACATCCGGCTTTTGCGCGGCAAAGCGTTCCCGGAAGAAGTCCCCCAGCCAGGGATTATCCCACGACCAGCGGAACGGGTCGGGGGCGGCTTGCAGGTTGAAGTACAGACGGTGTACCGGCACTCCCTCGTACTCCGTACTCTGTACTCCGTACTCTGTCCCCTGTGCCCCGTATTCCGTGCTTCGCACATCCTCCACCGCCGCCACCTCCACCCGATGCCCGCGGCTCAGCAGCGCCCGCGCCGTGCGGAAGGCGCGCCATTCCGCTCCGCCGGTGTACCTGGGGGGAAAGTGGTGAACTGCGAGGAAAATGTGCATGGAGGTCAAGTATCACGTACCAAGTGTCACGTATCACGTACCAAGTGCCACGTATCACGTACCAAGTGCCACGTGCCACGTGTCAAGTATCACGTGTCAGGTGCGACGTGCGAAGTGCGGAGTGCGAAGTGCGGGGGCAGTGGTCAGTGGTCAGCGGTCAGCGGTCAGCGCTCAGTCGTCAGTCGTCAGTCGTCAGCGGTCTGCCGTCAGTGGTCCACCGTCCATCGTCCACCGTCCACCGTCCACCATCCACCGTCTACCGCCCCAGCCGATGCCTCACCCGCGACGCCAGCCGCCGCTCGCTTTCATCGGGGATACGCAACCCCAGCACGAAGAGCGGATACGCCGCCGCGCCCAGCGCCAGCAAAGCGGCCAGATGCCAGCCGCGGGGCAGGGATACCAGAAAAGCCATCCCCGCCGAGGCCAGGGATGTTTTTGTCAGGAAGGCGCCCATCGGCGGCAGGTGCAGTTTGCGCCGCAGCAGAAAATGGAATTGCAGGGCGCTAATCAGGTCGGTGATGACCGTCACGAAGGCCGCCCCAATCAACCCGTAAAGCGGGATGGCGACGGCGTTCAGCACCACGTTGGCGACCGTGTTGACCGTGTAAATCCGCGCCGCGGCCCGCTCCTCCCCGATGACGGTGGTCATGTTGCCGCACAAACTGGCGAACATCAGAAAAGGCAAATCCCAAATCAGAATTTGCAGCGCCAGCGCCGCGGGGTCGAATTGCCGCCCGTAGAGCAGACGGATGAGCGGGAAGGCCGTTACCATCCCGCCCGCCGCAATCGGCAGGGAAATCAGCACGATGTAGCGCACGGAGCGGTAGTACCAGCGCTCCACCTCGCCCGGCTCCTCGGCGAAAGCGCGGGTCAGAGAAGGCACAATCGCGGTCTTGAACCCCCGCACCAGGAACATGAGCGAGAAAATCAGCCCGTAGGCCACGTTGTACCAGCCCACCTCGGCGTCCGTCCGCAGGCGGGAGAGCATCACCGTATCGATGCTGGCCGCGATTTGGAGCATCAAACTGATGATGCCGAAGGGCAGCCCGGAGCGAATCATCTCCGGCCACAACCGCACCCGCACCTGCGGGCGGAAGGAGAGCAGCCCGTGACGGCGCGCCGCCCAGGTTCCAATTCCGATTTGGGGCAGCATACTCAACAGACTGGCGACAATCAGCCACAGGTAGCCCAGCCCGCCCCAGAGGAACGCGCCGCCCAGCACCACGAAAGTGATTTGCGCCGTCAGCCTCATCGCCGTCACGTAGTCGAAGCGCTCGTGCGCCGTCAGGATGGCCTCCAGCGGGGCGGAGAAAGCCGCCAGCAGGAAGGTGCAGGTGTACAGAAAGACCCCCGTCACCAGTTGCGGGGCGTACCCGGCAGCCCGCGCCGCCCAGGTAATCACCCCAATCCCGGCCAGCGCCAGCAGGACGCGCACGCTCACCAGGTTCCAGAACAACCGCGAAGCCTGCGAGCGGTCGCGGGCAATCTCCCGCATCACGTACTGCGAAACCCCCAACTCGGCCAAAATCTGGAACAGCCCCACAAAAGCCAGCACGGTGGCGTACTGCCCGAAGCGCGCGTCCCCCAGTTTCCGCACCACGAAGACCCCAAACAGAAAATTGACCGCCTTGAGCAGCAGACCGCCGGCGGTGATGAGTACCGTATTCTTGAAAATCGTGCGCTTCAGGGAAGCCGCCATACCTTCAGGGCCTCCACAGCCCAGGGGGGAGAGTCGCCGAAAGAGCCGTCCATCATCCGGGACAGGGCGCGCAGCCACACTTCACGATGGGCGGGGGTATCGAAACGATTACGGAGAATGGCCGCCTGCCGCGCCTTTTCGGGAGTGAGCGCCAACGAGGGAGCGTCTTCCCCCAAAAGGGCAGCAGCCCCCAAAAGCAGGCGGCGGAGCAGACTCCCTTTGAGATGGCTGCCCCTTATGGAAGCGGATGCGCCTCTCCAAAGGGAGGCCGTACCCCACCGCGTCCCCCCCAGGGACCCCAGCGCCCGTAAAAGGGTCTCCATCCCCTTGCCGCGCTGCAAGAAATCATCCACGTAGGCATCCCACAGGACGTTCAGTTTTTCTTCATCCTTGAGGGGGGCGCTCAGAGACGCCAGCGCGCCTTCGGTGAACGCTTTGCGTTCCAGGGCGTGCAGCCCGGCGGGGGTAATCTCGTAGGGATGGATGGAGACCTGCGGCGGCGCGCCGGGGCGGGAGAAGCGCGCCTCGACCCCGTAGCCGAGGGGGTGCCAGCGCCATCCGCTGAGAGGGCGCAGGACGAAATTGCCCAGCGAGTAGAAGATGGGCGTGCCGTTCCAGGTCTCCATGCCCTGCGGCACGTGGGGGTGATGCCCGACTACCAGGGCTGCGCCGGCCTCGGCGAGAGCGCGGCAGGCATCGCGCACGTAGGGCGCGGGGATGCACCAGTGTTCGCGTCCCGTGTGCAGCACGGCGACGACGGTTCTCCCCGCCGCGGTCTGCTCCCGCGTCTCGGCGCACAGGGCGGGGATGTCCAGCGGGCGCGCCCCGGGGCGTTCCGGCGCGGCGCGGGCCTCCTCGCCCTCGGCGGCATTGATGAGGTGCAGCCACGCAGGAAGCGGGTTTTGGGGCGGCGGCGTGCCCTCGGGCGGGGTGATGCCCGTCCAGGCGATGCCGGTTGCGTTTAGCACCTCCAGCGTGCGGCGCAGCCCGGCCTCCCCGTAGTCCATGAGGTGATTGTTCGCCAGGCAGACCATCCCGAAGGGGCGCAGGGAGGGCAGCGCGGCCTCGGGCAGAGATAGCGGCCTGCCGTCCTTGACGATGGGGCGACTCCCCGGCGGGATGAAGACGCCCTCCAGGTTGAGGATGTTCAAGTCGGCGCGCTGCAACACGGGATACAGCCCGCCGTACAGCGCAGCGGGGTCATCCAGCGGAGCGGCGTTCATCCCGATAGCGGGAGACCAGTCGCCCCAGAGCGTGAGGGTGATGGGAGGAGAGGGCATGGGGGAGTATCACGTGTCACGTATCACGTACCAAGTGTCAAGTGCCACGTGTCAAGTGTCTCTGTTGTCTGTTGTCCGTCGTCCATCGTCCATCGTCCACCGTCCACCGTCAACCATCAAAAAACTCCCGCAGCATCATCTCCAGCGTAATCAGGGGGGCGATTTTGCCAATCGTCCATTGTTCGTGACCGCCCATGTGCCGGGCGTAGATGGAGCGCAGGAAATCGGGCGAGAAGATGCCGCGCTGCAAGGTGCGCTCATCGAAAAGGATGTCCGCCGCCCACTGGCGCAAGTCGTTTCGGAGCCAGTCTTCGGGGTCGCCGTGCAGGATTTGCTGCTCCCGAAAGAACGGTGTGCGCCGCCAGATTTTTTGTCCCAGGCCATAGGCGGCGCGGCGCATCCGGCGGGCGGTGGGCAACTGCCCGTCGCTCTCCCGCGGAATCCAGGTCACTTTGGGGATAGCGCGGGTGATGACGGCCAGGTACAGACGGTCGTGCAGGCGGTATTCCACCGGCATACTGTGGATGTAATCCATCAAAGCGTAGTCGTAAAACGGATAGCAGGCCTCGAAGTACCCGCGCTGATAGACCACGTTCAGGTTGCTCAACCGCGCTCCCTGGTGAATGGCGGAGAAGTAGTCCACCCGCCGGGGCGGGGAGAAATTTGCGAAAGGGCGCAGGGCCTCCTTGAGCGACTCAAAGGAGCGCTCGCGCATTCGCAGGTGCCACGATGGGGTGTAGAGCAGTTTTTCTTCCGCTTCGGTGATGCCCGGCCAGGAGAAACGCTGATTGAGATTGTGATACCACAAGGCCAGGAAAGCCGTGTCGTCGGGAGCCTGAGTGGCATTGGCGGCGTAGGTAATGGCGCGCCCGCCGACCAACTGGTCGCCGTTGAAACCGCTCAGGTTGACCTGCATGATGCTTTGTTCACGCACCGGCCCCAGGGTGATGGATGCGTGGGCGTGCAGGAAGGCCTGCTGGCCTTCGATGGCGCGCAGGTGTTGGGGGGCGAATTGCTCCATCCAGCGCCCGTCGGTTTGCGGGAAGAAGCGATTCGGGCTGTGCAAACGGCGGGCAATCCGCAGCCCGTACTGCACGTCGCGGGAGCGGGGATGCCCGTAGGTGACGGATGGCAGCCGCTTCCCCAGGCGCTCGGCGAAGCCCAGGATGGTGCGCGAATCCAGTCCGCCGCTCAGGTACACGCCGGCCCGAAAGGGAGAGCGCAGACGTTTGGCGACCGCGTTCTCCAGAAGGCGGGCGGTCTCCTCCACGGCCTCCTCGAAGGACGCGCCGCTCCATGCCGGGGTGTGGTCGAAATCCCAGTAGTGGGCTATTTCCAGGCGGTCTTCGGCGGGACGGTAACGCAGCAGGGAGCCGTAAGGCAGCAGGCGGATGCCGGTGAAGAAGGTCTTGTCGCCTAACAGACGCTGGAAGCGGATGAAATCGGCCACCGCATCCAGGTCGAGTTCCTTGTGGAAGCCGGGGAGAGTGCTCAGGGCGGCCATCTGCGGGGCGAAGGCCAACCGCCCCCCAAAGTGGGCGTAGTAGTGGGGAAGCAATCCGTAACGGTCGTTTGCCAGGAGCAATTCGCCGCCCTCCGCATCCCATACGGCGGCGGCGAAGACCCCCTCCAGGCGGGCGGGGAAGTCTGCGCCGTGCAAGGCATAGAGGGCGGCAATCAAGGCCGCCTCCCCTGCCGGGACGGGGCTTCCCTGGGCGCGTTCCGCTTCGCGGCGCAGCGCCTCGGCATTGTGGAGTTGCCCGAAGAAGACGGCGTGTATCGGGCCGCGCTGCGCCGGCTGTTCCCCGGCGCTGAACAGGCCGATGTTGACCTGTCCCAGGGCGGCATCTCCTTCGCGCCAGGTGTTCACCCGGAACCAGGGATGGAGCGCGCAGCGTTCTCCCATGCGTTCCAGGAGGGACAACGCGGGTTTGTGGCGCGTGCTTATCAAGCCGAATACGCCGCTCATGGGTGTGTGCTCCTGTAGGTCGCGATGCTCTGGATGACGAAATCCACCAGACGGGGGGCAATCGTCTCGTTTGCCAGTCGGTTGGGGTGCGAGTCCCGTCCTGCAGGACGGTATTCCGGGCGCAGGGTGTTGGCCTCGGGGCTGCCGTCGTCGGGAACGGCCAGGTGGTCGAAGAAGTCGAAGACGAAGATGTTTTCGCTCCCGGCCAGAAAATCGTCGGAGGCAAGCCAGGAGGACAGGGCGCGGGCATTGGCGGCTTCCTCCGCGTTGGTATCGGCGGGATTGAGGGGCGGCGAGGTCAGCAGGATGAAGATTTTGTCGGGATGGGCTTCCATCCCGGCGCGTATCCGCAGGTAAAGCGCTTTGCGGGTTTCCAAAGCCTCGGCGTCGGGGATGTGGCTGTTGGGGAAGCAGGACTTGAGCAGGATGACTTCATGTTGCAGCAAGCCGCTCAGGGTGTTGAGCGGGAGGGGATAGACGCGCTGCTCGAAAATGCGCGCCAGCCCATCGGGGTCGCTGTTGTCGTAAGGCAGGTCGTACCCGTACCCGGTGGATTCCCCTTCGGGATTCCGGAGCCCCCGGTGGTTGTAATCCTGGTCCCAAAAGGCGTAGCCGCGTTCCCGAAAGGCCTTCCGGATTCTCCCTTGCTCGATGAGGTTGCGGCCTACCGAGTGGTGCAGAAAAATGATGTTGGTGTATTCCCCGCGCGTGTAGGTCAGAACATCTTGTCTGTGCAGCACGGCCTGCGCGTAATCGGCCAGGTATCTGGCTTTGGAGCGTATCCCGTCTGCGGGGATGGAAAGGAAAACCGTCAAGGCGCCCAATGCCAGGAGGAAAAAGAGAGCGAGCAATCTCTTCCTTTGCATGCGACTATCCGAACAAGAGGTCGTGCAGCCGCCCGGAACGCATACTGATGTGTATCATCCACAAGGAGAGGCTCAGCGTGGCGGCGACCAACAGGAAAATGTAGAGTATCTGGAGCGGGACGGAGGGGGGCACAAAGCGGGCGATGATTTTGTCCAGGACGGCCATAACGACGTAATGCGCCAGGTACAGGCCGTAGGTGTTGGCGCTCAACTCCCGGACGGGTTTTCGCCAGCGGGCAGGTACGGGAATGTTGGAATAGACCATGAAGCAAAAAATCAGCCCCAGGGAGAGGAGCATGGAAGTCACCTTGACATGGCTGTCTCCCCGCTGCCAGTTGTCCCGCAAGAAACCGTAGGCGAGACCGCCTTCCAGCGTGGCGAGGACGAAAGCCAGAGCGGTCAGCCAGGGGAGCGCTTTGCGCCAGCGCAGCAAAGGGGCGAAAGCGGAAGGCTTCATTCCCGAGGCCAGCCCCAGGGGAAAGTAGAAGGCGAAGCGCAGGTATTGAAGCAGGGTGACGTCCAGCCAGTTTCCGCTTTGGAGACCGGGGGGCAGGGTGTGCGGGGCGTACACCTGGATGTAAAACAAGGCTACCCCCGCCAGTTGCAGCAGGATGGTGATGAAGAACAGGGCCCGCAGGCTGCGCCGGGCGATGCGTACCAGCAACGGCGCGGCCAGGTAGTAGACCATCAGCATGGGAATGAAGTAGTACTGGGCGAAAAGGGCCAGCAGGATGCTGCGGATGTTGAACCCCAGGGGCGTTCCTCCGGAGCGCAGCCCTAAAACCTGGGCGGAGACCTGCATTCCCAGCCAGATGAATGCCCACAGCACCCAAGGCCAGAACAATTTGCCGATACGGGCGCGTACCACGTTCCATGCCAGGGGTTTTCGTCCCCCGCTGGTGGCGTAGGCGATAAAATATCCGGCGATGAACATGAAGGCCGGAATGGCGATTTTGCCCATCTGGTCGAGCGGGAGATAGGTGTATCCGTTGCGGCTTCCGGCGGGGATATTGCTCAGCACCTGCCAGACAGCGTGGTTGAGTACCACCCCGATGATAGCCAGCGCGGAGAGCAAGGGAATGTTGCGGCGGGGAACGGTGGTGGCAGGATGGCGCATGAGGAAGGCAGAAGGATGAATGCAGAAGGCAGAATGGGGGATGATGAACGCAGAAGGATGAATGCAGAAGGCAGAATGGGGGATGATGAACGCAGAAGGCGGGTCAGGAGGTTGTGCGGCAGAGGTTGCGGGTTTGGAGCGTCGCACTTCCGCACCCTGCACTTGGCACGTGATACTTGTTACTTGGCACTTGATACGTGACACCTGATACGTGCCACGCGACACTCCTGTCTACCCCACGCGCCCGGCGACCCACACCAGGTTGACGAGGTTGTGCGCCGCGACGCCCGGCCAGATGCTTTCTGTGCGCTCGCGCAGCCAGCCCAGTCCCAGCCCAATCCACAATTGCATGGTGAGTGTCTGCCAGTAGAAAGCGATGCCGCCTCCCGGGGTGAGACGCCAGGCGTGCATGGCCCAGAACAGGATGCCGGTAATCAGCCATCCCCAGCCGAGCGGAGCGCCCCACAATCGCCGGGAGCGTCCGTACAGGCGGTTGAGTTGCGGTTGTATCAGGCCGCGGTAGGCCAGTTCTTCAGCCAGGCCGGGCAGGGTTGCCAGGTAAAGCAGGTAGGGCAGGGAGAGCGGGTTTTCCGCCTGCGGAAGGTGCAGCAGGCCAATCAGCAGGTTACGCCCCAGGGTGAAAGCCAGCATCAAACCGGTCATCCACAGCGCAGCGCGCCATGTTTCGGCAGGGAGTTTCCAGTCCAGGCCGGCCTGCCTCCAGGCTCCCGTTCCCCAGAGCAGCCCCGCCGCCAGGGCGAAGCGCAGACCCATCACCCCCCACGGTTGCGGCAGGGAGCGCAGGCCGGGGGCATAGGGCAGCAGCCGGTCGAGCAGGAAGTAGGCGCTCAATGCCAGGAGGGTGATGGCGCTGTAGGCGCGCCGTTCTGCCGGCAGACTGCGCTGAGCCAGCAGCACCGCCGGGGCAGCGGTCAGGAGGCAGAGAAGGGCGGGGAGGGCGCGGAGAGTTTGCAAGGGGGGGGGAGGAAGTTGCGAGTTAGGGGTTGCGGGTTAGGGGTTGCGGGTTAGGGGTTGCGGGTTAGGGAGTTAGGGGGTTAGGAGGCAGCGGTCAGCCGTCCGTCGTCAGTCGTCAGTCGTCTACCGCCCACCGTCTACCGTCCACCGTCCAAAAACAACGTTCCCTGCCGCAGGTAGGCGGTGGTGCGCTGCTTGCGCCGGATGTCAGCGATGACGCGCTCCACCTGCTCCACTTCCAAGGAGAGACGGGCGGCAATCGCGGCGGCCTCCTCGCCCCGGTCGTATCCCTCCCAGATGGCGTCCAGGGTGGCGAAGGGCAGGCGGAAGAAGAATTCCTCCTGGGTGCTGCCGCCGGGGTAGGTGTCCGAGGTGGGGGTGCGGCTGCGGATTTCCTCGGGGATGTCCAGCAGTTCGGCCAGTTGGTAGACCTGGGTCTTGAACAGGTGACCGATGGGCTGCAAGTCCACGCCGCCGTCGCCGTGCTTGACGAAGAAGCCCAGACCGTGCTCGTTGCGGTTGGCTGTGCCCACCACGGCGTAGTTGCGCGCCTCGGCATGATAGTAAAGCATGGACATGCGGGCGCGCTGCTTGAAGTTGGAAGCGGCCACGATTTGCAGGTATTCGGCGGGCGGCAGGCGTTTGGTGTGCTCCTCTCCATCGGGGTCGGTGACCGTCAGGTAGAAGACGTTCAGGGCCGAACTCTCCAGGAGGCTGCCGGGCAGGACGATTTTCGCGCCCCAGCCGGGACCGAACTCCGGGAACAGGCGGCGGATAGCCTCGTCCCGGCGGCGGTAGCAGCCAAAGCCTTCCAGGGCGGGGGTGATGTCCTCGGTGAGGGTCTCCACGCCCAGACGGGAGGCCAGCATTTCGGCCAGTTCTGCGCTTTCGGGGCTGGATTCGCCTTCGGGGAGCATCAGCCCCAGGACGCGTTGCGGGCCGAGGGCGCGCACGCACAGGGCCAGCACGACGGAGGAGTCA
>DRKV01000175.1 GCA_011051635.1 Chloroflexota bacterium
ACGCCCCTGCCTCTTTTGGGCTTGCGGTATACTTAACACCTGTCTGGAAAATATAGTTGTGATATCATCGCTCGCCCCGAAGGGCGACACTTGCGTCTGCGCAGCAAGTGCAGATAAGCAATCGGGTGCAAGCCAATCCTTGCGTTGCTTTCCTGTTCATCACACAGGGAACACGGCGTTTTTCTCCGTGCGCTCTGTGGCTCCGTGTGGCAGAAGCACAAATGCTGCTAATCAGGTTGCCGGAGCAACAATGGTTTCTGCACTCTCGCGTCTCGCCCGCACCTTCCGTTACCGCTTATGCAATCTTCATCACTCACTCTGGAGAGCCTCAAGCAACTCCTCAACGCCATTCGCAAGGGAGATGCCATTTCTCCGGATTGGCCGGGTTGGGAGCAATTTGCGATTGAGCGGCAAGCGCGTCCGGTGGACGTGAAAGAATATCTTTGCAGCCTGGCCGTTGCCGAACTGAACGCCCAGCACAAACGCGAATCGCTGCCGTTGGTTCAGCCGGATGCCATCTCTACGCGTCACGAAATGCTGCGCGCATTGGAGCGCGATTTCCTGGTGGATAACACCCGTTTGCAGGCCTGGAGCGCCTTGTACTACCGCTACCTCGCGCCGGTCACTTTTAGCGTGGAGACCCTGGCCGAAAGCGCCCATGTGGACCGTCGGCAGTTCTACCGGCGTGTCCAGGAGGGGCTTGTCCTGTTTGCGGAGGTCTTGTGCCGTCAGCGGGCGGCGCTTCCCAGAAAGAACCTGCGTGCCTACCTGCCGCCTCGCGATTACACTCGTCTCTTTGGCGTGGACGAGCATGTGCGTACCCTCACAAATTTGCTGACCGACGGCTGTGGCCCTGCCCTCATCAGTCTGGAAGGCCTGGGGGGCATCGGCAAAACGGCCCTGGCCCAATCGGTGGCCGAGACCCTTTCCTCTCACCGGCATTTTGCGGGCGTCTATTGGATTTCTGCCCGCCAGAACTGGCTGGATTTGGGCGGCGTGTTGTACTCTGCCGTTGACCCCGCATTCTCGCTTTACGACATCATCTCGCGTCTTTCCGTACAACTCGGCATCGAACAAGTGGACGGCCTCAGCGCCGAGGAAAAAATAGCCCATCTCAAACCGGCCCTGGATGATGCTCCTGCCCTGGTGGTGGTGGACAACCTCGAAACCGTGGAAGAAGCCGATGCCTTGCTGCCGGTGCTCAACCGCCTGGCGCAGCCCACCCGTTTTCTGCTGACTACGCGGCACAGTGTTGCCCGCTTTCCCTATGTGTGGCGTTTCCCCGTGCCGGAACTCTCCTTCGAGAATGCCCGCGCCCTGTTTGCCAATGAACTCGGACGCCGCGGCCGCACCCTCGCGGTGGATACCGTGCCCTTCGAGAAAGTCTATGCCCTGGTGGGAGGGCTGCCCCTGGCCCTCAAATTGACCGCGGCTCAGGTTTCCCACCTCCCGCTGTCTCTCGTGCTGGAAAATCTGGCCCGCGGCAAGGGGCAGGGGCAGGAGGCTCTCTACACCTACATCTATCGGCGTATCTGGATGATGCTGGATGATGCCGCCCGCAGTTTGTTGCTTTCCACCTTGTTGATTTCTCCCGATGGGGAAGATGCCCGCTGGCTTCAGGAAATGAGCGCCCTGCCCGAAAGGGATTTCTCTGCCGCTTTGGAGCAGTTGCAGGAGTACTCCCTTTTGGAGGTTACCGGAAGCCTGGAGGCCCCCGTCTTTCATTTGCACCGCCTTACCAGTGCTTTCCTGCGGAGTGAGATTTTGCAGCAGTGGAATGGCGATTCGGCATGAATCTCTCGGCGTTTTTCCCCCTCGATTGGAGCCGCGAACAAAATCGCTGGCGGAACTTCTACGATGGTCTCCTGGAAAGCCGCCTGGCGTGGGCGGTGGCCTTTGCCAGCCGCGCCTCGCCGCAAGACCTCCGTCCTCGCCTCCCCAGTCTCCTCACCCTCTTGGAAGAAGCGCTTCGGCGGGAGGTAGCCCCTGTGCAAACGGCTGCCTTGATAGCCGCCTTGCACCCCTGGCCGCTGCGCTGGGGGTATTGGGCTGTCTGGGAGGTGCACATGCGGCATGTGCTTTCCGTTTCCCCTGCCCTGCCTCCCGCCCAGCAGGCGCTCTTCTGGATGCACCTGGGGCACATCCTGGAGGCGACTGGTCGTCATACCGAGGCCGAGAAAGCCTTTTCCCGCGCTTCCGCGCGCGCCGTCGAGGCTGGTGACACCGTCGCTCTCGTCCGGGTGGGATACCGCTGGGTGAACCTGTTGCTGGCTATGGAGCGTTTTGAGGCCGCCCGGCAGCAATTGCGCACGGTAGAGCGCGCCATGCGGACCGCTCGCCCTTCCTTGCCCCCTGAGGAACGCATTCTGGCCGATGCCTACCTGGCGCTGGCCTCCGAATCTGTTCTGCGCCGCAAGGGAGAAATCCCCCAGGCCCTGGAGCGGATTGAGCGGGCTATCCACGGCTTGCAGGCCTCCGCCGACAGGCACCTCCCCTTGTTGGCCGAGTTGTTCGCTCGGGCCGGGATTCTAACCTGGGAAGAAGAAGACTTCCGGGCCTCGGAGTCCAACCTGCGTCAGGCTTTGGCCTACTATCGCACCCTGGAAGACCGCTTTGCTGAAGCGGAGATTCTTGGCGACCTGGGCCTGGTCTACTGGAGCATGTTTGCTCTGGATGAAGCGGAGGCCAGTCTGCTCCAATCTCTGCGTATCAGCGAGGAACTCAACGCCCGCGGGCGCATGGCCGTGGATGTGGGCAATCTCGCCCTCGTCTACCTGACTCGCGGCGATCTGGCCCTCTCCGAGACCTATCTGCTCCGCCAGCGCGCCCTTGCCCGGCAGAGCGGCTTGCAGCATGAGGCCTGGCGGGCGGATGGCAATTTGCCCCTCGTGTATTTCTTGCAGGGGGAGTACGAGCGGGCTATCCCCGGCCTGGAAAAGCAGCGCACCCTGGAACGCGCCAACGGCATGTTACGCTCCTGGGCTGTGAGCAACCTCTTCCTGGGCGTCGCTTACGTGATGACAGGCCAGACTTCGTATGGACTCGGCCTCTTGCAGGAAGCCCTGGACGTGGCGACGCGGCTCAACTCCGAGATTTTGTTGGGATTGGGATTGCGTGCCCAGGCCTTTGTTTTGCCCCCCCAGGATGTCCGTTTCTTCTTGCGGCGCGCCCTGGCGATTGCCCGTCGTTACGAGCGCCCCTTCG
>DRKV01000176.1 GCA_011051635.1 Chloroflexota bacterium
GTAATGGTTCGCAAATCATTACCATGAATGGCGAAGGGAATGTTGCCGCGTTGGAATTGTCCACGGGGAACGTGCGTCTCATTGGGGGGACAGATTTGAGTTTTTCGTATGCAGGTTTCCCTCCGTTACCATTCGACGATGCCGGGGCTTGCAGGGTGAACACGTGGCGATACGAGAAAAATGGGATACAAATTCAAGACCTTGTGACGGGGGAAACTGTTGCCTTGCCGTATTCTGCACAATCGGATTATGCGTTTGTCGAGGCTGTGGCCGTAAATACCGAAGGGAATCTCGTCGCTATCGGCGCAGCGCAAGGCGGGGAAGTATGGAGCCTGGATACCTTTCAAAGGCTGGCGCAATTTGAAGGGCACACTATGAGCGGGGCGGATGGCTGGTTCGGAACGATACGCTTTCTCCGCTTCAGTCCCCACAGCGATTTGTTGCTCTCGGTGGGTTATGATTCCACCACCCGTTTGTGGAATGCTCGCACCGGTCAAGTGTTGCGTGTTTTGCAGGTATGCTGCTTTGCGGAATTTACCCCCGATGGTCGTTATCTGGTTACGGCTGGTGACGGCGTTATCCGTTTGTGGGGGATAGCGCCCTGATAGGCATCAGGGGGCGGCCATCAGCCGTCGGTTGGCAATCTTCAGGGGGCAGTCGTCCCCCGTCCACCGTCTGTCGTCCATCGTCTATTGTCCGTCGTCCCCCGTCCCTTATTCCCCCAACTTCGCCACGCTGACGCCGTCGCCGCCTTCGCCCTCGCCGCCCGGTTCCCAGGAGACCACGTGGGGGTGGCGCTGCAAGGCATCCCGCACGGCGGCGCGCACCCGCCCCGTGCCGCGCCCGTGGATGATACGCACCCACGGCAGGTTCGCCAGGTAGGCGGCGTCCAGGTAGCGGTCGAGTTCCTCCAGGGCCTCGTCCACGCGGCGGCCGCGTAAATCCAGTTCCACGCCGGGGGAGGGGGCCAGCCCGCTTTCGGGGGCGGAGGGGGCGCTTGCGGCGGCGGAGGCTTCAGGAAGGGCTTCCTCTTCAGGGGAGACCGGTTCCCCGGCGGCCTGCAAATCGGAGAGCCGGACGCGCATCCGCAGGGCGCCCATCTGCACCTCGGCCTCGTCTTCGCCCATCGCGGTGACCACGCCTTTGGCCCCCAGTCTGGGGATGAAGACCCGCGCCCCCAGGCGCAGCGGCCCGGCGGGGGGCGGCGCGCCGGCAGGCGCGGGGGCGGGACGGCGCTCCACGGGGGGAAGATGCTCCTCTTCCACTTCCTCCAGGCGCTCTTGCACCTGTTCGATGACCTCCAGCGGCTGCCGGGCGCGCCCCAGTTGGCGGCGCAAAGCCCTGATTTCGGCGCGCAGGGTTTCCAGTTGCGTTTCGGCTTCCTTGCGGGCGGCCTCCAGGACGGCGCGGCGCTCGTCTTCGATGCGCTCCAGGCGGGCGGCCAGTTCGGCGCGCAGGGCTTCGGCCTCCTGCAGGGCGGCCTCGGCCTCGGCGCGGGCCTGACGCGCCTCCTGCCGCTGGCGGTGGATTTCATCCAGCAGACCCTCGGCGCGCACCTCATCGGGATGCAGTTCGGCGCGGGCGGCTTCAATGATTTCCTGCGGCATCCCCAGGCGTTGGGCAATCGCCAGGGCGTTGGAGCGTCCCGGCAGGCCAATCGTCAGGCGGTAGGTGGGGCGCAGGGTTTCCAGGTCGAATTCCACGCTGGCGTTGACCACGCCGGGCGTGTTGTGGGCGTAAGTTTTCAACTCCGGGTGATGGGTGGTGACCAGGGTGGTGACGCTGCGTCCCAGCAGGTAGGCCAGGATGGCCCGCGCCAGGGCTGCGCCCTCCTGCGGGTCGGTGCCGGCCCCCAATTCGTCCAGGATGACCAGGGAGCGCTTGCCGGCCCGCTTGAGGATACGGTTGATGTTGGTGATGTGCCCCGAAAAAGTGGAGAGCGACTGCTCGATGGATTGCTCGTCCCCGATGTCGGCGAAGACGCTGCGGAAGACGCTCAACTCGGAGCCGCGCCCCGCGGGGATGTGCAGGCCGCTTTGCGCCATGAGGGTCAGCAGTCCGACGGTCTTCAGGGCGACGGTCTTGCCGCCGGTGTTGGGGCCGGTAATCACCAGGGCGTAGGTCCGGGGGTCGAGTTCCACATCGATGGGGACGACGCTCTCCGGGTCGAGGAGGGGGTGGCGGGCCTCCCGAAGGCGGATGACGCTTCCGGGGTGGGCGCGCCCTTTACGGGGGCGAATCGCTCTCAATCCGGGCGGGGAGGCTTTCAGGGTCTCGGCGTACCGGGCGGCGGCGAAGGTCACATCCAGACGGGCGACTACTTCCAGCATGTGCTGCAATTCGGGGGCGTTCTCGGTGATGCGCTGCGAGAGGGCGGTCAGGACGCGGCGCACTTCGTCGCGCTCGGCCAGTTGCAGTTCGCGGTACTGATTGTTGAACTCCACCACGCTGAGCGGTTCGACGAACAGGGTGGCCCCGGAGGCCGACTGGTCGTGTACGATGGCTTTGATGCGGCCTTTGAAATCGGCCTGGAGGGGGATGACGTAGCGCCCGCCGCGCATGGTGACGAGGGCATCCTGCAGGTAGGGGGTCACTTTGGGGTCGCTGATGAGGCGCTGGAGGCGGCTCATCAGACGGTCGTGGACGGTTTGCAGGTCGCGGCGGATGCGCCCCAGGGCGGGGGAGGCGCTGTCGAGGACTTCGCCGCGCTCGGAGATGGTGCGCGAGATGGCGTCAATCAGCCCCAGGGGGGGCGGGATTTGGGCGGCCAGGTCGGCCAGGAGGGGATACGCGCTTTCGAGACGCTCGAAGGTGCGCGCCAGGTTGCGGGCGGCTACCAGGGTGGATTTGATGTCCAGCAGTTCATGCGGTTCCAGCATGGCGCTGCGGCGGGCCTTCTCCAGGATGGGCCGCAGGTCGCGCGCCCCCCCGATGCTCAGGTCGGAGGCGGCCAGGAGGGTGCGGGCTTCCTCGGTGAGGGCCAGGCGGCGGCGGGCCTCGCGCAGGTCGGAGGTAGGGCGCAGGCGGCGCGCCAAATCCGCCGAGGGGGCAAAGGCGGCGTAGGAGGCCAGTTTGTCGAGGATTTTGGGGTATTCGAGGATGCGGAGGGTCTTGGAATCCATAAGTGCGGGGTGTGTCGCGACGGAAAAGGGGGATATAGAGACCCCATTGTACCGTTAACCGCCTGAAAGCGCGTTTTGGGGCAACTGCGACAGACCTGACGGGTCTCACAGACCCGTCAGGTCTTGGGATGGGCGAAAAAGTGCTTGCATCACCATTTTTGTTCTGCTACAATGGGGACGTCGTCAACGCTCTGGGGAACGTCCCTGTAGGACAAAGAGCGTTACCGCTCTCACTCAAGGAGGTGCATATGGAGAAGGACAAGTTGTTGAAACTGATGCGCTTTTGGCTGTTCGGCACTTTCATCATCGTTTTCGCTGCCGTGACGGTGTTCGCCGGTATGGTGGTGGGCACGGCGATTTTCAGCCAGCCCAATTACTGGCTCATCATCGGGATAACGGCCATCGTGTGCGTGGTAGGGTACTACATTTACAAAGGCTATCTCGACAAACAGTAGTCCCCGGCGGTTTTTGCCACGTCTTTGTGTTTGTACGCAGTACGCAGTACAAAGTACGCAAAATGAAGAGCGGCGCGTTGTCTTGCGCGCCGCTCTTCATTTTGCAAGGGCTGCCGGACAGCCTACTGGATTTCTTGCAGCACCCGGCGGGCAATCACCAGGCGCTGAACTTCGCTGGTGCCTTCTCCAATCGTCATCAGGCGGGCGTCGCGGTACATGCGCTCGACGGGGTACTCGCGGCTGTATCCGTAGCCGCCGTGGACTTGCATGGCGTTGCGGGTGACGCGCTCGGCCATCTCGGTGGCGAAAAGTTTTGCCATCGCCCCCGCTTTGGTGTAGGGCTGACCCTGGTCCTTGAGCCAGGCGGTGTAGTAAATCATCAGGCGGGCGGCGTGGATTTCTGTGGCCGCGTCGGCCAGCATCCATTGGATGGCCTCGAATTTGGCAATCGGCTTGCCGAAGGCTTCGCGCTGTTTGGCGTAGCGCACGGCCTCTTCCAGGGCGGCCTGGGCGATGCCCACCGAGAGCGCCCCGATGCTGATGCGCCCCCCGTCCAGGGTCCACAGGGTTTGTTGCAGGCCGCGTCCTTCCTCGCCCAGGAGGTAATCCCGCGGGATGCGCACGTTTTCGTAGGTGATGGCGTGACTGTGCGTGCCGCCCAGCCCCATCTTCTTTTCCGGCGGAGCGACGTACAGCCCCGGTGTATCCGTGGGGACGATGAACATGCTCAGGGAGTGCGAACCGCGTTCCGCTTTGGTGCGCGCCAGGGTGACGATGTAATCGGTATCTCCGGCGTTGGTAATCCACATTTTGGAGCCGTTCAGAACCCACTCGTCGCCTTCCAGCACGGCGCGGGTCTGGACGCCCTGCAAATCGGAGCCGGCCTGCGGCTCGGTGAGGGCCAGCGCGGCCAGTTTGCTCTCTCCGCTGGCGGCCCGCGGCAGGAATTGCTCCTTTTGGGCTTCTGTGCCGAAGCGGGCTACGGGAGCGCATCCCAGTCCGTTGTGGGCTGCGACGGTCAGGGCGGTGCCGCCGTCGCCCCAGGCCAGTTCTTCGATGGCAATCGCCGCGCTGACGGCATCCACTCCGCTGCCGCCGTATTCCTCCGGGATGTTCATTCCCAGCAGTCCCAGCGGCCCCATCTTGCGGATGGCAGGCCAGTTGAGTTCTTTGGTCTCGTCCAGTTCGGCGGCTTTGGGCTTGACTTCTTTGGCGACGAATTTGTGTACCATCTCGCGCCACATGCGTTGTTCTTCGGTGAGTTCAAAGTTCATGGTGACCTCGGGGGGTAGTTAGGTAGTCGGATAGTCGGGTAGTCGGGTAGTCGGGTAGTTAGGTAGTTTGGTAGTTCGGTAGTTGGGGATTGCGGGGTAGGAGGTTGCGAGGTCGGGGCAGTACGCTGCACGCTGCACGTTGTACCCTGTACCCTGTACGCCGTACCCTCACACATAAAGCAATATCAGACAAATAATCCCCAGGAGGAACGCTAGGCCGACGGGGAGCA
>DRKV01000177.1 GCA_011051635.1 Chloroflexota bacterium
CTGGGTGGTGCTGGAACGTCGGGGGAACGGCGACCCCTCTCAAAGGGAGTCCGCTTCTTCGCATTTCGGGCGCGGGATTCTCTTTGGGCTGGGGGCGGCCATCGGGCAGGCGGTCGGGCTGATTCTGGCAAAAGAGGGGCTGCGCGGCGATTTCCCGGCCCTCTCCGGCACGCTGATACGCATGGCGTCCGCTATGCTGATTTTGTGGGGCTGGGCTTTTCTGCGCGGGCAGGCCGCCTCCACGCTGGAAATCCTGCGCCGCAAGCCGCAGGCCGCCCGTTACCTGCTGGGGGGCAGTCTCTTCGGCCCTTTCATCGGGGTGACGCTTTCGCTGTACGCTGTGCAGCACGCCCCGGTGGGGGTCGCCAGCACCCTGACCTCCCTGCCGCCGGTCTTTCTGCTGCCGGTGGGATATTTCTTCTTCAAGGAACGCCTGGGGTGGGGGGCGGTGCTCGGCACACTGGTCGCCATCGCCGGTGTCGCGATGCTGTTCTTGACGTAAGATGGACGGTGGACGACGGACGGTAGACGGTGGACAGCAACCTGCACCCCCTCCCTAATCCCTGCTCCCCAATCACCCACTCACCCATTTGCCCGGTTACCCAATCACCCCCTCCCATGAAAACCGACCTCGACTCCCTGATGCAATCGCAGAACCTGGATGCGCTGCTGGTCATCGGCCCGGCGCAGCACAATCCCGCCATGAGGTACCTGACCGGCGGAGGACACCTCACCCATGCTGTGCTGGTCAAGCGGCGCGGCGAGGAGGCGGTGCTTTTCTATCAGCCGATGGAGCGGGAGGAAGCCGCCGCCACCGGCCTGCCGACGCGGGATTTGAGCGCCTATCCGTATCAGCGCTTTTTGACCGAGAGCGGAGGAGACCACGCCGAAGCCGCCGCCATGCGCTACGAGCGCATCCTGCGCGACCTGGATGTGACCGCGGGACGGGTCGCCCTGGAGGGGCGGGTGGAACTCGGCCCCAACTTTGCCGCCTTCACCGCCCTTCAGCGGCGGATGCCATCTCTGGAACTGGTCGGGCAGGCGGGGGATTCCGTTCTCATGCAGGCCCGCGCCACGAAGGAGGAGGATGAAATCGCCCACATCCGCCGCATGGGGCGCATTACTACCACGGTGGTGGGGCGGGTCGCCGATTTTCTCAGCGGCCAGCGCCTGCGCGACGGTCTGCTGGTGGATGCCGACGGGAAGCCGGTCACCATCGGGCGGGTGAAGAGCCTCATCAACCTGTGGCTGGCGGAACTGGGAGCGGAGAATCCCGAAGGGACGATTTTCGCCCAGGGGCGCGATGCAGGCATCCCCCACAGCACGGGCAACCCCGATGAGACCCTCCGGGCCGGTAAGACGATTGTCTTCGACATTTTCCCCTGCGAGGCGGGGGGCGGCTACTTCTACGATTTCACGCGTACCTGGTGCCTGGGGTATGCTCCCGACGAGGCGCTGGCGCTCTACGAAGATGTGCGCTCCGTCTACGCCCAGGTGATGAGCGAACTCACCCCCGGCGCGTTGTGCAAGCAATACCAGGAGCGTACCTGCGAACTCTTCGAAGCCCAGGGACACCCCACCGTGCGGAACAGGCCGCGCACCCAGGAGGGCTACGTCCACAGCCTGGGACACGGGCTGGGGCTGGATGTTCACGAGGCTCCCTGGTTTGGGAGCACGGCTACCAACGAAGACCGCCTCGACCCCGGCGTGGTAGTGACCATCGAACCGGGGCTGTACTACCCGGAGCGCGGTCTGGGCTGTCGTCTGGAAGATACCGTCTGGGCGCGCCCCGATGGAAAGTTCGAAATCCTGGCCGATTACCCGCTGGATTTGGTGATTCCGGTGGGGAAGTAGGAAAGTGGGCAAGTGTGAAAGTTTGCAAGTGTGAGAGTTTGCAAGTAGACATCGGGCGCGTTGGGACATGATTTCCGGGTTTGTCAGTTTGCCAGCCGTCCAATCCTCCCTCCTCACCTAATCCCCAATCCCAAATCACTTATTCACCCGTTCACCCACCTCCCCCATGCGTATCCTTGCCATCGAAACTTCCTGTGACGAAACCGCGGCCGCGGTGGTGGAAGATGGCCGCAAACTGCTTTCCAGCGCGGTCGCCTCTCAAGTGGACCTGCACGCTCAGTACGGCGGCGTCTTCCCCGAAATGGCTTCGCGCCAGCACGTCCTGGCGGTGTATCCCATCGTGCAGCAGGCCCTCAAAGAAGCGCACCTCAGTTTGGATGAACTGGACGCTGTGGCGGTGACCCGCGGCCCCGGTCTGCCCGGTTCGCTGGTGGTGGGCGTCAACGCCGCCAAAGGGTTGGCGCTGGGAAGCGGCCTCCCGCTGGTGGGGGTCAATCACCTGGAAGGGCACATCTACGCCGCCTGGCTCTACCGTCAAGAGCCGCCCCCGGAGGAGCCGCGCTTTCCCATCCTGGCCCTGATAGTCTCCGGCGGGCACACCGAACTGGTGCTCATCCGTGAACATCTGCGGTACGAGCGGCTGGGCGGGACGCTGGACGACGCCGCCGGAGAAGCCTTCGACAAGGCCGCCCGCATGATGGGATTGCCCTACCCCGGCGGCCCGGCCATTCAACGGGCGGGAGCGGAGGGCGACCCGCGGGCTTTCGCCTTCCCGCGGGCCTGGCTGGGCGATTCGTGGAATTTCTCCTTCAGCGGGTTGAAGACCGCCGTTCTGCGGCAGGTGCAATCCCTCAAGGCGCAGCGCGAAACCCTGCCCGTGCCCGATTTGGCTGCCAGTTTCGAGGCCGCCGTGGTGGAAGTTCTGGTCGTCAAAACCTTGCGGGCTGCGGAACGCTTCGGGGCGGCCAGCGTGCTGGTGGCGGGAGGCGTCTCGGCTAACCGCCGCCCGCGTCAGGAAATCTCCCTGCGCTCACCGCTGCCGGTACATATCCCGCCGCTGGAATTCTGCACCGACAACGCCGCCATGATTGCCGCGGCCGGCTCCCGCCGCTTTGCGGCGGGTCAGCGCGATGCCCTGGGGATGGACGTCCTCCCCTCCTGGCCTCTTTCGGAGATGGCGTTCGCCCCGATGTAGGACAACTGCTAGCAGTTGTCCTACCTTAAACCAGAAACGCCCCAGAGAGTCCGGCCAAACTCTGTGGGGCATTTCTGTTTGAGGAGAATGCACCTATCATTATACGGAAGAACATGAATCCAGCCTGAAAGCGGGATGAGAGGATGATGAAAGGCTGTAAATTTTCATAGTACAATATCCCCATCGGGGTAGAGCGGGGGAAACCGACAAACAGGACGCACTCTTTGGGAACCACGCGCATGAAACGAACCCTCTTTTACGTTTTGTTGTGCCTTCTACCGTTTTTCGGTCTTGGACATCCCGCCCGGGCGCAGGAGGCGACCTTCGATGTGACCGTCAACCGGGTAATGGTGGATTTTCCCGCCACGGTCACTTTCCGCCTGAGCGCTGCCACCGACGGCAAAATTACCGGGGCGGCGCTGATTTACGGTACAAACGCCCGCTCCTGCCGGGAGGGGGCAGCGCGCCGCACGATGGACTTCACCCCCGCCCGCCAGGTCTCGCTCACTTGGGAATGGGACCTGGAGCGCAGCGGAGCGCTCCCCCCCGGCGCGGAAATATGGTGGGAGTGGGAACTGCGCGACGCGGCGGGGAATACCTGGCGCACACCCCGCCAGACGGCGGTCGTCAATGATACGGCCTACACCTGGCAGACGCGCTCCCGCGGGCAAATCACCGTCCAATGGGTGGAAGGCGATGCATCCTTCGGAAACGCCATGCTGGACATCGCTTCCCGCAGCCTCGACCGCCTCGTGAACCAGATGGGCATTGCTCCCGCTTCTCCCATC
>DRKV01000178.1 GCA_011051635.1 Chloroflexota bacterium
CCCGGAGAGCGTTGAGGAGGAGACCGTCAACGTACAGCCCGACGCCGACGAAGCCAACCCTCCTGCCGGGAAATCCGTCGAACCCACCGCCGCCGTCGGGGAGGCCGCCGACGCTCTCACCATGACCCTCCCCATGCCCGCCGGCGGGCAGAACCTCACCGCGGCGACCGCCACGCTCTCTGTGGAGGCCACTCCTACCCTTGCCCCCCCTCCCGCGGCGACTTCCCCGCCGCCTCCGCCGCGGCAGGCCGCTCCGGCTTTCCCCTGGCGGGCGGTGGAGGGCGTGCTGGCCTTCATCGCTCTGGCGGGCGGGGCGGCGGCCTGGTACCTGGGGAGGCGGGCGTGAGCGAAGTCGTCCCTCCCGACGCCGTCCGTTTCTGCATCCGCTGCGGCGCGCCCCTGGAAAAGCGGAGACGCGCCGGGAAGATGCGCCCCGTCTGCCCCGTATGCGGCTGGACGTACTTCTCTGACCCGAAGGTGGCCGTGGCCGCGGTCGTCTTCTCCGAAAACGGCGTCTTGCTCGTGCGCCGTGCCAACCCGCCCCGGCAGGGATTGTGGGCCTTTCCCGCCGGTTTTCTGGATGCAGGGGAAGACCCCCGCCGGGCTGCGGAACGGGAGTGCGAGGAAGAGACCGGCCTGCGGGTGCGCGTTTCGGCCCTGCTGGATGTGCAAGGCAAGCCGGTCGAGAAAATGGGGGCGCACATAGTGCTCTACTTTCGCGCCGAAGTGACCGGGGGTATTTTGCAGGCGCGGGACGACGTTTCCGAAGCGGCCTTCTTCCCGCCGGAAGCGCTGCCCCCTCTGGCCTTCGAAGCACCGGGAAAAATCCTTGCCTGGAACCTCGAAAATGCAAATTTGTAAGCAAATTCCCGCCGGGTTTGGGCGAGAATGTGCTACACTGTTAACATCTCGAAACCGGAGTTGGCCCCGGAAACACGGCAGCCCCGGTTTCCGTGTCTTTCCCATTTTCATCGTTCTTCATCACAAGGAGGAAGTGTCATGTTGTCTAAGACGTTTCGCCCCGTACTGTGGGTCGCGGCCCTGATACTGATTGTGGGTATGGCGTGCAGTATAGGGAGCGGACCCGCTCCTACCCCCACGCTGGAGCCTACCCAACCCCCGCCGCCCACGGCTACTCCCCAGCCCGAACCTACCCAGCCTCCGCCGCCTACGGCCACCCAGCCCCCGCCCCCCACCCCCACGGTTGAGGAGACCGGCGGCATGGAGACAGAAATTGTCCCGGGCGCTCCGCCTTTTGAACTGGAAGGCCAGGAGACCTCTTTCGCGGATGGCGTTTATACGGTCTATGCCCCCCTGGGGTGGACTCCCAATGAAAGCACGGCGGCGGTTTCTTTTGAAGAGCCGGCGGGTGGAGCAGGCGCTTTCATTTACTTGCAAGCCACCAACACGGGTTATGAACTGGATTTCGAGTCGTTCCAGCGCTTTGTCCAGGCCCGAGAAGCCAATTTCTTCGGCGATTATGACAATTACGCGCAAACGGATGAACAATTCAACGAAGAGAAACAATTGGGTTACGTTGCCAAGACGCTTGATTTCGATGGTGTGCCTCAAGTTGTAGAGACATACTATGACCAGCACGGGGCCATCATCTACGCGATAGATTTTTGGGTGGATGCCGATTCCTATGACGCCTACGCTCCCATGTTCGATGAGTTCTTCAACGGCGTCACTGTGGATACGGATATAGCCGCCCAGTCGGACGTTTACAACTGGGTTTGGACTTTCTACGGCCCCGATGATTTGTTCTCGATTGAGGTGCCGACTGCCTGGCGGTACGAGCGCAGTACGGGCGAATCTACCGTGGTGGATACGTTCTACTCCCCCGATGAGCACGCCGTCATCCAGAACATCGCCTACGACGACGGGACGGCGGTTTCCAAGTCCAAGGCAGGGGCCTTTGCTTTGGCGCTGCTGAAGAATTTCTACGCTGATGACATCAAAATCACGGGCGACAAAGTGCAGCCGGACGGCAGCGAGCGCCTGACGTGGAATTCGCCGGGCGGCGACTACAGCGGCATCTCCTTCTTCGAGAGCCGCGGCACCACTTTCCTGCTCTTCACGGTCATGTACGATAACCCCTACGAGGATTACTACCTGGATACGCTCAACTACACCATCTCCACCTACGACGTGCCGTAGGTCGCAACGCCCGCAAGATGCAAACCGCCCCGAGGGAATGGACTTTCCCTCGGGGCGGTTTCGTTTTGGAGCGCGGCGACAGGTCGCCGCTTTTCTCACGGCTGCCCCTGGAAGTGCCTCCGCAGCGTGTTGTAGATGTAATTTTGCCACAGGGCGACCACGTCTTCCCGGCGGTAATCGTGACTGGAGAAAGTTTGCAAGAGCAGTTGTCCGTCCATGCAGGAGACCAGCGTCCCGTATTGGGCTTTGTCGGTAGGAACCAGTCCGGCCAGCAATTGCGCCGTGCTGTCCGGGGCGAGCATCAGCAGGTCGCCCGCATCTCCTGTCCAGTAGGCATTGGGGGAGTTCAGGGAGACATCTTCGTTGGGATTGTGAAAGACGGGGTCGTTGGGGGCCAGCCACCACAGAACGCGGGCGTTGGCCGTGGCCGGTTGCCAGTCCGATTGCACCAGCAGGCCGCAGCGCTCGAGAATTAATCCGGCGTTACCCCCTGCGATATCATCCAAATTCCAGGTTTCGATGATGACTCCGGCTCCCTGGTCGAGTTGGTCGTTCAGATAGCGGTAGAACTCCCCCTGGGCGGCCTGCCGCGATTCCATCGCGGCGATGATTAAATCCCACTGCGTCCCGGAGAACAACTGCGCCTTGAAACGCCCCGAAGCATCCCCGGCGTCCACGTAGGTGTAGCCCCCCTCGTCCAGGGCGGCCTTGACGTAGCGGGGCAGGTGTGCGTCTACGGCTGTCTCGTAGAGCAGAATGTTGGCCGAGCGGATTTGCTCCTCTCCACCGAGTCGGCATTCACGACCGTGTGCACGACCCCGGACAAAATGCCGCAGACGAGATAAAACGCGACGAAGCGTACGGGGCCGAGCTGGTCTTCGACGTTGCGACCGAAAATGGCGAG
>DRKV01000179.1 GCA_011051635.1 Chloroflexota bacterium
TAAGCGTGTAGGGATTGTCGGCCCCCGGAATCGTCGCCGAAACGGGGATGGGCGGCAGCAGGCCGCTGTTCTTCAACGGGGGCAGGGCGCTCAGCCAGTAATCCCCGGCAGGAAGACCGCCCAAAGTCCAGAAGCCGTTTCCGTCGGAAAGCGCAACCTGATGGTGTCCGAAGCGGTCGGCGGCCACCACTTTGGCCCCGCGGATGGGATTGTTGTCGGGGTCAAGCGCAACGCCCCACAAGTCGGCGGCGCGCAAAGTGACGGTGATGCTTTGGGTAACGCCCTCGCTGACCGTGAAGGACTGGATGACGGAACGGAAATAGGGCTGCGTGCCCCACGGGAACGCCTGCACCCCGTAGGTCCCCGCGGGAAGACCGCCCAGGGAGAACGCTCCCCCAGGAGCATCCACGACCTGGATGGGCTGCCCGTCCGCCAGGTAGACCGTAACCGAAGCGGGAGCGGGGGTGCTGCCGTCCGGGGCGACCACCGTCCCGAAGACCTGCGGCTCCGTCAAAGGCACCTCGCCTACATCCACGGGCGCGTTGTAGACGGAAACCGGCACGAATTCGGACTGGGTCAGGCCGCTGCTTTCCGGCGGGACGGCCTTGAGAACGTACAGGCCGTTGGGAACCGGCCCCAGCAAGAACGTTCCGTCGTTCAGGTCGGGCACGGCCTCTCCAAAGGCCGATGCGCTCCCCGGCTCGAACAGGCGCACGACCGTCCCCGCGGGAAGCGGGTAACCGCGCGGCGAGGTGACCGTCCCGCTCACCATGCCGCCCAGCGTCCCGGCAGGCTCCGCCGCGGCCGGCTGCGTCCAGGTAAAGATAGCGGCCAGCAGCAAGAGCGCCATCACAGGCACAGCAGCCAGCCAAAGAATACGTTTGTGTTTCATCGAAACACCTCCTCTGAAAAATGGAAACTCATCCGGCAAGAGCCGGAAACCAAACCGGAGGGATTCTCCGGGTATTTTCAGGGTACCGCACGGCAGTTGACCGGGGATTATCGGGCTGTAAACGCTGTGTAAATTCAACAAAAAATCGTGGCTGTAGGACAACTGCGAGCAGTTGTCCTACCTGAGCGCTTTCAAATTCACCAGGAGGAACCTGCATCTTGCATGGGGTGGTATAATCAAGCCGCTATGACGGACAACAACCCTTCTTTGCCCTCTCCAGTGTACAACGAAACAGATGCAACTACAATCCCCCCTTCGTCCCAAAAAACACGGGCTATCACCATCGGAGCCGGGATTGCCGGTGTCGTTCTGTTGGCAGCGCTAATTGCCGCCGTGTGGCTTCTCATGCAGCCCGGCACCGACACGGCCCGGGTGCGCGACATCTTCATCATCTTCATGGCGCTGGAGATGCTCTTCCTGGGTCTCACCCTGATTGTACTGATTGTGCAACTGGCGCGCCTCATCAACCTGTTGCAAAACGAAGTCAAACCCATCCTGGATTCGACCAACGAAACAGCCAACACCCTGCGCGGCACGGCGGTTTTCCTGAGCGACAACCTGGCAGAGCCGGTCATCAAACTCAACGAGTACGTGGCCGCTTTGCAAAAACTCGTTTCTCTGCTGAAGTTTGGCAAGAAATAACCCCACAAACTTTTCCACCCAACGCCATTTATCCCCAAGGAGGTACACCCTATGGCCGAGAAAAACAGTGATTTTGGAGCCTTCCTCGCCGGCGTTATCGTCGGCGGGCTGACCGGTGCAGCCATTGCCCTGCTGATGGCCCCCCAATCGGGCGAAGAAGTACGCGGCACCATCCGTGAGAAAAGCATCGAACTGCGCGACCGCGCTTCGGAGACGGTAGAGGAAGCCCGCCAGCGGGCTGAGAAAGCCATCGAAGAGGCCCAGAGCCAGGCGGAGAGCGCCATCGAAGAGATGCGCAAACGCATGGAAGAACTGACTGAGGTCGCGAAAGAACGCACGGCGGAATTGCAGAAGCGCGTCAAGAGCGCCGAGGAGGCCGCCGCCCCCGAAGAAATCGAGGTGGAAAAGGCAGCCCCGGACGCCCCCGCAGAGGCTTCCGCAGCCTGAAATACCCTCCCCCCAAAAAAGCGCGCAAAGGCTCCCGAAGGTACGCCCCGGGAGCCTTTGCGATTCCAGGCTAAAGTCGCATATGCCCATCAATGCAGCATCGCTTTCAGCACCGGATACACCGTGTTGCCGTACAAGGCATACTGCCCAAACAAAGCAACTACTGCCAGGGCATACATCCCTACCGAACTCTCTTGCCTGTTCGCGGGAAAACGCTTCCCCGTGACAATCAAAGCCAACATCGGAAACAGCCCATACACGAACATCACCAAGATGGCATACAACGTCCCTGTAACCGGTTGCGCCAGCATCCTGAGGACTACCTGACCGGTCTCTTCCACCACAATCCCGTAAACCCCTGTGATGAGGAAAACCTCTTTCGCCGAGAACTGTACCCTCCTGAGCAAGAAGTACCAACACCCTATCACAAACGCATAGTACAGGAGGCCCAATATCAGGTCGTTTTTCGGATTGCCATCCAGTAACACCCGTTCTTCCACAGGCTGGTCGAGGCTGTTCACAATGGCAAATATCTCAATCAACATCCCGTATGCAATCCCCGCGGCAAGAAACCCCGTGCTCCCTGGCAAGTGGGCAAAGATGTCTTCCAGTTGCTCTCTGAACAGGGAAGTGAATATCCACAAGGGAAATAGCAAGGACATAGGGCCTGCAATGCCCAACCCAACCATCAATACCCACCCTGCCCCCAGGGTCCCCCAGGCAACACGTTTGGCTGTCTCTCTCGTCATGAGACGACCGCCCA
>DRKV01000180.1 GCA_011051635.1 Chloroflexota bacterium
CCCCTGGTTCTGGCTGACGAACGTCTACCCCTGATGTCACTGTTCAGTCCCGTCCGCCTGGAGACTTCGCAAACGTCGCCAGGGCAGAATGGTTGCTTCGGGATTCTCGGCGCAAGTCAGGTTTCCAGTCGCCACAGGGTGACTTCGCAAACGTTGCTGCGACTTCAGTCGCCGTGCCCGTGACCGCCGGGACGAACACTCACTCCGGGATTTCCAGTTCCCCGGCGCGGTAGGCGCGCAGTAAATCCAGGGCTTCCTCCAGGCGGGCTTTCGGAACCAGCAACTGCGTCTCGGCCAGCGGCCCGACCCCCAGCCCGATAGCGCGGGCCGCTCCCTCCTGAGAGAGCACCACGGGGATTTCGTTGGCCTCCAGCAATCCCCGCAAGATTTCGGCTTCGATGCCTCCGCCGGGAAGGGTCGCGACGACCTGCCATTCGGCTGTGCTCATGGGTACGCTCCTTTGTGGGTAGGACAACTGCTCGCAGTTGTCCTACCTATTTCTCGCAGAAGTTGAATGTGTCGGTTCGGATGCCGGGGTATTCCGGGCGACTCCGCGGGCGTTTCTGTGGCTGTCGCGCAGCGTCTCCGCGATGAAACAGTCGCCGGAATCACCGGATTTGGAATTGCTGGCTCAGGTTAGCCCGGCAACAGGTAGAGTATAATATACGATTGGTATAATCGCACCCCGGCGTTTCATATGTCATATGTAGGAAATGGAAAATAGCAGGAGCGAAACAGCGGACGAGATTGTGCCGCGGCGAAAAAACGTCTGTTTTCGAGGATGATGTCCTATGGTTATGGTTAAATTTTCACTTCGGGATGATTATTGGGATACCTTCCAACTGGAAGAAGATGACGTAGAGCATCTATACAACCATCTGCTGGAGGTGGAGACGCCCCTGACGCCTCAGGAAATGTTGGAGGTACTGGTGGCGGGCCGCATCCGGCGGGAACTGGCGCGTATGGAAGCCCAGCGTCAGGCGGGCGGAGAGATTTACAAGCCCGAAGAAAAGTACGAGGTGGGGCAGAAGTTGCTCTTTCCTTTGTTCGGATGGCAGAGTGGCACGGTGGTCAACGTGCGTCCGGGGCGCAATCCCGACGTGGCGAATTTCTCGGTTATCGAAGTGGAATTCGAGACGGGAGAGCGCCGCGAATTTGCCGCCGAATACCCCGACCACTTACTCAACAATCCCCCCGAAGTGGTGACGGACGACGCCCTGACCCCTGAGCGGGTGCTGGAAAACTACGGCGAGCAACTTCTGGACGCCCTCCACGATGGCTTGAAGGCGCATCCCGATTTCGTGCGGATTGCCGGACGCTGGTTTGCCCGCGCTCTGCTGGTGGACATCAACATAGGACATCTCAACCTGGCCGAAGCCGTCCTGGACGTGATGGGCGGCGGCCCGCTCTCTACCCGGGAAATCATCGAGCAAATCGAATTGACTGCCGACGCCCCCTCGAAGTTGCTGGAATTTTCCCTCGATTTGGCCCTCCAGGAGGACGAGCGCTTCGACGAGGTCGGCCCGGCGGGAGAGGTGGCCTGGTATCTGCGCCGCCTGGAACCGGAGGAAGTGCTCACCCCCCCCGTGTATTTGCAGTATGCGCCTGTGGAGCACGACCGCAGCACCCTCGACCCAGAGATGCTAGCCCTGGAGCAAATCCTCGACGACGAACTCTCGCCGCTGGAAGCCACGGACGAGTTCCCCGGCACGGTGCAAATCCCGCTTATCTTCCCGCACTGGCAGGCGGGCACGCTGCCTTTGGGAGCGCGGGTAGCGGCTATCTTCCCTACCGCATACGAAGCCCCGCGGGTGCGCTTTATGCTGGTGGATAGCAAAACAGGCAAGAAGTTCCCCGGCTGGGTGGTGCGGGAGCACGGATACGTCTACGGCCTCAAGGAATGGTACGAGACTCACGGCCTGATTCCCGGCAGCATTGTGGGAATCCGACGCGGGGAGAACCCCGGTGAGGTCATCGTGGAAAGCAATCTGCAACGCGCCCGCAAAGACTGGGTGCGTACCGCCCTGATTGGCTCGGATGGCGGCATCGTCTTCGCCACCCTGCCGCAGCGCGTGAGCGCCGAATACGATGAGCGCATGGCAATTGTGGTTGCCGACGTGGAGGCCCTAACCGAATTGTGGCAGGAGAAACGCTACTTGCGAATGCCTTTCGAGCGCCTGGTGACCAACATGACCCGCGAACTTTCCAAACTGACCCACCAGGAACACGTCCATGCCACGGAGTTGTACGCTGCCGTCAATTTGGTGCGGCGCTGCCCTCCGGCGCCTCTTCTGGCGCTGCTGGCCTCCAGCCCGTGGTTCGTGCATGTGGGCGACTTGTACTTCCGGTTCGACGATTCAGCCCGATAGGAAGGAGAAAACATGGCGGTGCAAAAGCGTTTCAGCCTGGTCAAACCGACCCTGGACACCCCTTTTTACATTGATTTTGAATGGTGGAGCCGCACGGAGCGGAACTGGCGCGTTCATCTGATGAGTTACCTTTCCCCCGAACATCAGGTGATTTTGGAGCAGCAAGAACACGAGACTTTCGATACCGTTGACCCCGAGACCGGTGAAGTCACCCAGGTGGAGGCCTTGCAGTACTTGCTCATGTCCCATTACGCCCGTCAGGATACCTTCCTGAGCGAATCTTCCTCCCTGGTGGAGACCATTTTCCGCCTGTTCCTTTCCAACGGAAACAAACCCCTCACCCCGAAAGAAATCGGCGAGCGGCTGCACCGCCCTCCCGAAACCATCCTTCGCACCCTGAGCGGACGCCGCGTCTATCGCGGTCTGCGTCCCTACCCCCTCCCCAGAGAGTAACCTCGCTTTCTCCCCCACCCCTGGCCCCCAAAAAAGGGGGAGAGGGAGCAGATTCAAACTCCCCCGCTTCCCCACCTTCTCACTTCCTCGCCTTCCCACGTTCCCACTTTCAAACTTTCCCACTTCCCCACTTTCAAACTACCTCACTACCAAACTACCAGACTACCAGACTTCTGCCCCCGTAGCTCAATGGACAGAGCACCGGACTTCTAATCCGATGGTTGTGGGTTCGAGTCCCGCCGGGGGCGCTGTCGTGCCCAGCCCAGCAAAGGAGAACAGCCTATGGAATACCTGGAACGCCCCGGATTGATAAAATTCGGCGGTCGCGATGCCACCGTCCTGGGAGAAGACATCATCGTCGGGCAGCAGGCCCCGGAGTTCACCGTCACCGCCCAGGATTGGAGCGCCTTCCGCGGCTTGGCCGACACCGCCGGGAAAGTCCGCATCATTGCCGCGGTGCCCTCCCTGGATACTCCCGTCTGCGCCCGCGAGACGCGCCGCTTCAACGAAGCCGCCGCGGCTCTCGGCGAAGACATCGCCATCCTGGTCATCAGCATGGATTTGCCCTTCGCCCAGGCCCGCTGGTGCGGCGCGGAGGGCATCGAGCAGGTCACGGTGCTCTCCGACCACAAGGACGCCGATTTTGGCCTCAAATACGGCGTGCTCATCAAAGAAGTGCGCATCCTGCGCCGGGCGGTTTTCGTCGTTGACCGCGGCGGCAAAGTGGTCTATGCCGACTACATGCCCGCCCTGGGCGACGAACCCGACTACGAGGCCGTGCTCGAGGCGGCGCGTCGGGCTTTGGGGTAATCGCAGGGTCCCTGACCCTGCGCCAGTTTTTTCGGAGGCAGCCATGAAGCAAGTGATTTTGGCCGTCAACTCGTCCGACCCGGTATGGTATGCCGCGGAGCCTCCCCTCTTCGGGGAGAGTCCTGGCGAGGAGCGCTATCGGCGGCTTTACGCCCACGCCTGGCGTCCGCCCACCGATGTCTTCTATACCGAAGAAGCGGTCTTTGTGCGGCTGGAAATTGCCGGCATGCAGCCTTCCGACTTCAACATCCTCGTCCAGGATTCCCTCCTGGTGGTTTTCGGCACGCGCCCGGCCCCCGAACAGCGCGGCGCTTACCAGCAAATGGAAATCCGCTTCGGCGAGTTCCGCAGCGAAGTGGAACTCACCGTCCCCGTCAGGGTGGAAGAAGCCCAGGCCGAATACCGGGATGGCTTTTTGACGATTTCCTTGCCGCGGATGCTGCCGCGCCAGATTCACATTTCTCCGAGGTAACTTCCCTTGACCGACGACGATACGCCGATGAAGCCCTCCGAAGATATGCCGGATACCCCTCAGGAAGACGCGCAGACCCCGGATGAAACGCGGGGAACGGACTCCCTTCAAGGGGCGCCTGACCCCCAGGGAAGCGGCGACCTCCCTGAAACGCTGCCCATCCTGCCTCTGCGGGGAGTGGTGGTCTATCCCCAAACCGCGGTCCCCCTCACCATCGGGCAGCCGCGTTCCATCCGCCTGGTGGATGACGTGGTGGCGGGCAATCCGCGCCTCATCGGGCTGGTGGCCTCCAAAGACCCCTCTATCGAGGTTCCGCAACCGGAGGACCTCTACACCGTCGGCACGGTCGCCATCGTCCACCGCCTCTTCCGCGCCCCGGATGGAACCATCCGCCTCTTGGTGCAGGGCACGGCCCGCTTCCGCCTGGGAGAATTCGTCCAGCAAGAGCCGTACCTGAAGGCGCAAATCCACCCCGCCCCCGAGACGGTGGAACCCAGTTTGGAACTGGAAGCCCTCGCCCGCAACGCCCTGGAACTCTTCGAGCGCATCGCCGAACTGATTCCCTCCATCCCGCGGGAACTGGTGGCCTCCGTCCTCGGCCTGGAAGACCCCTTGCAGGTGGTCTACACGATTGCCAACTTCCAGCGGATGGACCTGGCCGACGCCCAGGAAATTCTGGAACTGGACGACGCCGCCGACAAACTGCGCAAACTGCTGGGGCTGCTGACGCGGGAGGTGGAAGTCCTCGAAATCGGGCAGAAAATCCAGGATGAGGCCCGCTCCGAAATCGAGAAGGTACAGCGCGAATACTTCCTGCGCGAGCAACTCAAAGCCATCCAAAAGGAACTGGGCGAAGGGGACGAGCAGGCCGCCGAAATCGAGGAGTTTCGCAAGCGCATCGAAGAGGCCCACATGCCCCCCGAGGCCGAGAAGCAGGCCCGCCGGGAACTGGAGCGCATGTCCCGCCTGCCCACCGCCGCCGCCGAGTACGGCGTCATCCGCACCTACCTGGATTGGCTGGTCTCGCTCCCCTGGGACAAGACCACCGAAGACAATCTGGACATCGCCCACGCCCGTCAGGTGCTGGACGAAGACCACTACGGGCTGGAGGACGTCAAGGAGCGCATTCTGGAATACCTGGCGGTACGCAAACTGCGCTTCGAGCGCCGCGAAGAACTGGCCGAGGAGCACGGAGACGCTATCCGCCGGGTGCGGGAGGGCGTCATCCTGTGCTTCGTGGGGCCGCCGGGGGTGGGCAAGACCTCCCTGGGGCGCTCGATTGCCCGCGCTATGGGGCGCAAATTCATCCGCATTTCGCTGGGCGGGATGCGCGATGAAGCCGAAATCCGCGGCCACCGCCGCACCTACATCGGGGCTATGCCGGGACGCATCCTCCAGGCGCTGCGCCGCGTCGAGAGCCGCAACCCGGTCTTCATGCTGGATGAGATTGACAAACTGGTCTTCGACTTCCACGGCGACCCGGCCTCCGCCCTTCTGGAAGTGCTCGACCCGGAGCAAAACAACGAGTTCCGCGACCATTACCTGGAGGTAGCCTTCGACCTCTCGCAGGTGATGTTCATCACCACGGCCAACCAGTTGGACACCATCCCGCCCCCGCTGCGCGACCGGATGGAAATCATCCACATCTCCGGCTACACCGAGCAGGAAAAAGTCGCCATTGCCCGCAACTACCTCATCCCGCGGCAGATTCGCGAGAACGGACTGCGCCCCGAGGAAATCTCCTTCACCGATGACGCCCTGCGGACAATCATCCGCGCCTACACCCGCGAATCGGGGGTACGCAACCTGGAGCGGGAAATCGGGAGCGTGTGCCGCAAAGTAGTCACCCGGATTGCGGAGGGCACGCACACGCACGTGGAGGTGACGCCTGAGGTAGTGCGCGAATATCTGGGGCGACCGCGCTACTTCGGGCAGGAGGAAATCGCCGAGCGGACTTCCATACCGGGAGTCGCCATCGGGCTGGCGTGGACTCCGGTGGGCGGCGACATCCTGTTCATCGAGGCCACCCGCATGCCCGGCGGCAAGCACTTCCAGTTGACCGGCTCCCTGGGCAA
>DRKV01000181.1 GCA_011051635.1 Chloroflexota bacterium
CCGATTTCTTCCTGCACGCTGAAGACGAAATAAACCTGATGGGGGGTGCGCTCCAGGCGGCGCAGGGTCTCGACCAAAATGGCGACGCTGATGCGGTCATCCATGGCTTTGGAGACCAGGCGGTTGCCCAAATCGAGGAAGGCGCGCTCGAAAACGGCCACATCGCCCACCTCGACGGGGCAATCGGCGCGGCTGGAAGCCCCCACGTCGATGAACATCTTCTCCAGCGGGGGGACTTCGCCGCGCCCACCGGTGCGCTCCAGGCCGATGACGCCCTGGGTTCCGTTCAGGAAGCGCACGTGCGCCCCCACGCAGTTGCGCGGGTACACGCCGCCGATGTTGGCGAAGCGCACGAAGCCTTTTTCGTCCACGTGGGAGGCAATCACTCCGATTTCGTCCAGGTGCGCCGAGAGCATGATTTTGAGGCCCTCGTGATTGGCGCTGCCCTTGCGGGCAATCAGGTTGCCGAGGGCGTCCACGCGGTAGTCGTCGGCGTAAGGGGCGATTTCCTCTTCCACCGCGGCGCGGATTTTGTGCTCGTACCCCGACGGGCCGGGGATTTGGGTGAGTTTTTGGATGAGGGGTTTCATGGGGGGGAGTCAGGTAGTCGGGTAGTCGGGTAGTCGGGTAGTCAGATGGTCGGGTAGTCGGGTGGTCGGGTGGTCGGGTGGTCGGCGGTCAGTATTCATCATTCCGCATTCACCATTCCGCCTTCCATCCTCGCCAGTGCGGCGCGGAGGAGACGGTAGGTGTTGTACCAGTCTTCCAGGCGGGCAATCGAGGCAGGGGTGTGCAGGTAGCGGCCTGGGGTGGAGAGCGAAACCACGGGGATGCCCTCCCGCCGGTGGAAGATGGCGCCTGCATCCGTGCTGCCGCCGCCGGGCTGCCGGTACTGGTACGGGATGCCCTCCGCCTCGGCGGTCTCGGCAAGATGACGTACCAGGGCCGGGTGAGAGATGGTGCGCCGGTCGGCGACGTAAATAGCGGGGCCGTACCCCAGGCGGGTGTTGTAGCGGGTGTTCTCCTCGCCGTCCCAGGCGGGCTGGTCGTAGGCCGGGGTGCAGTCCACGGCAATTGCCAAATCGGGGGCGAGAGCATAAGCGGCGGCGAATGCCCCCCGCAGGCCGACCTCCTCCTGGACGGTGAAGGCCGCCAGCAGGTCAACCTCGGGCGGGGCGTCCTGCAGGAGGGTAATCAGGTTGGCGACCCCCAGTCGGTCGTCCAGGGCTTTGGCGCGCAGTGAAGGGCCGATTTGCTCGAAAGGCGTGTCGAAGACCGCCCAATCGCCGCCTTTGACCTTGTCTTTGTTCTCCGGGCCGACATCAATCCGCAAATCTTCCACCTTGATGACGCGCTTTCCTTCGTCGCGGGTGGTCAAATGGATGGGTTTGGCCCCAATCACGCCGGGGATGCCCTTCTCCCCGACGCGCACGGCCTTACCGGGCAGGATGCGCGGGTCTATGCCGCCCACCACCCCAAAGCGGAAGAGACCGTCCTTGCCTTTGTCTGTCAGCATGAAGCCCACTTCGTCCATGTGGGCTGCTACCATGACGCGGGGGCGTTTTCCGCCCCTCGAACCGCGTTTGACGGCCAGCACGCTGCCCATAGCGTCCACAGTGACTTCGTCGGCGTGCGGGCGGATGGCTTCCAGAACGATGCGGCGTACCGCGCCTTCGTCACCGGAGACGCCCGCCGTGTTGCAGAGTTTTTCGAGCAGGGAGAGGGATGGGAGCATGAGGATTGCGGGGTTAGGGGGTTAGGGGTTGCGAGGTTAGGGGTTGCGGAGTTAGGGGTTGCGGGTCAGGAAGTTGCACGCCGCACATGACACGTGATACGTGACACATGACACGTGACACGTCCCCTCACTCCACCGCGGGCCGCCAATCCGCGTCCAGCGCGGCGATGAATTCGGCCAGGAGGCGTCCCATGCGGCGTACGTCTTTGCGGGAGACCATCTCGACCGGGGTGTGCATGTAGCGCAGCGGAATGCTCAACACCATCGTGGGGATGGCTTCGGCGGCAATCTGCAAGGCCATCCCGTCCGTGCCGGAGTGCCGGGGAGCAAACTCCATGTGAACCGGGATTTCCAGCGCTTTGGCGCGCTCCTTCAGGGTCTGGAAGACGCCGCGGTGCATGTTCGGCCCCCAGTTGAGCGGCAGTCCCTCCCCGATGGGAAAGGTCAGATGCTCGGGGGAACCCGGCCCGTCGCCAAAGGTGACATCCACGGCGAGAGCGATGTCGGGGCGCAGGTCAAAAGCGGAGGTCAGCGCGCCGCCCAGGGTCTCTTCCTCCTGCACGGTCGCCACCGCCCACACATCCCAGGCGTGGCTGCGTCCCTGCAACAAGGCCAGACAATGGGTCAGGGCAGCCACCGAAGCGCGGTTATCCAGCGAATGGCCGGCGATAATCTCCTCTCCCATCCGCAGGGGCGGCTGGGCAAAGGAAACCAGGTCGCCGGGGCGCACCAGGGAAGCGGTCTCTTCGGGGAGAAGACCGGTATCCACCAGGAGGTGCTCCATCGGGATAGGCTCCCCGTGTAGGTCGTTGGGCAGCAGGCGGTCGGGAGTCATCACCACCACGCCGGGCAGGGCGCGCCGCCCGTGGACGGTGACCCGCTGCCCCGGCAGGACGCGGTGGTCCACCCCGCCGATGCCGGTGAGGTGCAGGTAGCCCTCCTCCAGGCGGGTGACCATCAGACCGATGGCATCCATGTGGGTGGCAATCAGAATTTTGGGGCGCGGCTCCGGGGAGTCCCCCCGCTTGAGGGCATGCAGACTGCCAATCGGGGTGGTACGCATCTCGTCGCAGTACTCCCCCCAACGGGCAGCGATGCGCTCCCGCACGGGGGCCTCGTGCCCCGAAAGGCCGGGCAGGGAAATCAGGTCTTCGAGAAAATCGGGCTGGTCGCTCATGGAGTTAGGGATTGACGGTAATCGTGATGTGGAGGGTCGGCAAAACGAGACGGGTCGGTGTCGCGCTGGGGGAGGGTGTCTCCGTGATGGTCGGGGTTGGCGTCGGAGACGGGGTCTCGGTCAGGGTAGGAGAAGGCGTCTCGGTGAATGTGGCCGTCTCCGTGGGGGTGAGGGTCTCAGTTGGAGTCGCCGTCTCGGTAGGGGTGAGCGTCTCGGTCGGCGTGGCCGTTTCCGTGGGCGTCAGGGTGATGGTTGGCGTCCGGGTGGGCGTGGCGGAGGGGATGGGGGTAAACGAAGGCAGGGGGGTATCCGTCATCGGCGGCAGCACGGTCGGCTTGGGGGCAAACTGCACCAGCACAATCCCGAAACAATAGCAGGGCAGGGTCGCCAGGATGACGAAAATCAGAATCTGTCGGATGCGGTAACGGGCTTGCGCGTCGGTCTGCATGAAGCAATGATAACATTAGGAGGACGCAAAAACAAGGAGAACCTCATGCAGTGGATTTACCTTTCCCCGCACCTGGACGATGCCGTGTACTCCTGCGGAGGGCTGATTGATGCCCAAATCGAGGCCGGCGATACTGTGCTCATCTGGACGATATGCGCCGGGGAGCCGCCCGCCTCGCAATTTTCACCCTTTGCCCGCTCTCTGCACGCTTACTGGGGTGTGGACGGAAAGACGGTGGTGCGCCTGCGGAAGGAGGAAGACCGCTCCGCCTGTGTATTTCTGGGGGCGGATTGGCAGCACGGCGATTTGCCCGACTGTATCTACCGAGGGGACGCCGCCGGAGAATATCTGTACCTCTCCGAAGAGGACTTGTTTGGGACGCCCTCCCTTGCAGAGGCTCCCCTTATCGAGAATCTGGCGCGGCTTTTCGAAGCCTCCCTGCCCCCCGCCGCCCGGATAGTTGTCCCGCTCACCCTGGGGAACCACGTAGACCATCAAGTAGTGCGCCAGGCCGCCGAGGCTGCCGACCTGCCGTTGTGGTACTACGCCGATTATCCTTACGCCCGGCAATCTTCGGCCCTCGCCTTGATGGCGAAACTGCCCCAGGGGGCACGCTTGCACCGCTTCCCGCTGGAGGCTCGCCACGTAACCCGTCACATCGAAGCGATGGCACGCTACGCCTCCCAATTGACCTCCTTCTGGACGGACAAGGCCGCCCTGACCGCCGAGATGCGCGCCTGGGCAGATGCGCTGGGCGGCGCTGTGCTGTGGGAGGGGAAAAGTGGGAAAGTTTGAAAGTTTGCAAGTGGGCAAGTTTGAAAGTTTGCAAGTACGAAAGTCTGAAAGTTTGCAAGCGGCAAGTGGGCAAGCAACCCCTAACCTCGCAACGCCTACCCCCCCAGCGCCGCGCCGACAATGCCCGCCTCGTTACGCAATTGCGCCGGGACGACCTCGGCCTGCACGCTCAGGTAAGGGAGAAATTTTTCGGCCTTCTTGCTCGCTCCACCCCCCAGGATGAACAGGGAAGGCCAGAAGAGTTTTTCCAGCGTGTGCAGATATTCGTTGAAGCGTTTGGCCCATGCCTTCCAAATGAGTTCCTTGCGCTTGCGGATGGCGTCCGAGGCGCGCTTTTCAGCCTCCTTGCCCCGAATCTCAATGTGGCCGAGTTCCGTGTTGGGGACGAGATGCCCATCCACGAAGAGAGCCGTCCCCAGGCCGGTGCCGATGGTGATGATGAAGACCGTCCCCCGGCGTCCCCGTCCGGCGCCGAAACGCATTTCGGCCAGCCCCGCGGCGTCGGCATCGTTCAGGACGGTCACGGGGCAGCCGGTGGCCTCCGAGAACAGGCGGGGAGCATCCACCCCCAGCCATGAGCGGTGAATGTTGGAGGCCGTCTTGACCACGCCATCCAGCACGGCGGCGGGGAAACCAACCCCGATGGGGGCGTCCCAGTCGAAATGGCGGGCGATGCGGGCGACCACTTCGGCCACATCCGCCGGCCTGGCCCCCGCGGGGGTGGGAATGCGGTAGCGTTCGGTCAACAGCGTGCCGTTGACGACATCCACCGGCGCGCCTTTGATGCCGCTGCCGCCGATGTCTATACCGAGGATGGGTTGGGGAGAGGGTGGGTTCATGGAGGGAAGTAGGGCATAGGGCAGTTTGCAAGTATGCAAGTGTGAAAGTGGGGAAGTTTGCAAGTGGTTGGTTGTCAGAAATGTAGAGAAGTCACTTGAGAAACGCAGATTACGCTGATGCCCGCTGATTTGCGCGGAAAAGCGAATGACTGCAACGGCTGGCTTTACCGCCGGCACGGGAGACTAAAAAAAGTCCCCCGCTGGCGGGCAGGAAGTCCGCAGAGCGGACTTGAGGGCCTCAGGGTAGGGGTTCCAGCCCTACCCGCAGGGACGATGCTCCCGCTGCCGTTCTACAAAACGCGAGTGCTCCCGTGGTATACCGTCTATCGTCCGCGGTCAGGCGTCCGTGGTCTGTGGTCTACCGTCCGCCGTCTACCGTCCACCGTCCGTAGTCTGTAGTCCGCTCTCCACCCGCACAAAGACTTGCCGGGTGGTGCGGGGGCCGAGGGCAATCATCTCGGAAGTGCCCTCCACCCGCAGGGAAATGGTCTCGTCGTAGGGAGTATACCGCACAACGGTGAAGCGCGTCTGCGGCAGGAGGCCGTATTCGCCCAGGTGACGCAGCAGGGCCGGGTCGGCATCGTTCACCCTGACGACCACGGCGCACTGCGGGGGGCGCAGGTCCGCCAGGCGGGTGAGGGTGCGGGGAGGCACCTCCAGGTCGCGGCTGGGAATGGGGTCGCCGTGCGGGTCGCGGGCCGGGTTCCCCAACACCTCCGCAATGCGCTCCTCGAAAGTCTCCGAGATGACGTGTTCCAGGCGGTCGGCCTCCTCGTGGACTTCATCCCAGGCGTAGCCGAGGACATCGTGGAGGAAGGTCTCCAGCAGGCGGTGATGACGCACAATCTCGATGGCGGCGCGCTCCCCCTCCGGCGTGAGGGTCGCGCCGCGGTGTTTGTGATAGACCACCAACGGCGGTTCCATCTCCGCCAGTTTACGCAACATGCCCGTCACCGAAGCGGGCGCGACCTGCAAGGCCTCCGCAATGCGCGTCGTGGAAGCCCGCTCCCCTTCGGCACACAGGGAATAGATGGTCTTGAGGTAGTCTTCTACGGCTCGAGTGGTGGAAGGCATGGAAGTTTGGAAGTATGCAAGTCTGCAAGTCTGCAAGTGAGGAAGTTTGCAGGGGGGGAAAGTGGGCAGGGGGCAGGCGGCAGTGAGTAGCGGTCAGGATGCAGTGGTCAGGCATCAGCCGCACGCGCCCATGACACGTGGCACATGGTACGTGACACTCCATCACCCCGCCAGCCTCCAGATTTGCGCTACGAGAAAAGTCACCGCGAAGCCCATCAGGAGGGGCAGGAGGGTAGCGACCGCCGTCCATTTGCGGCTGCCGGTTTCTTTGTAGATGGTGGCAATCGTCGTGCTGCAAGGGTTGTGAATCAAACTGAACAGCATCAGGTTGACCGCGGTGAGCAGAGTCCAGCCCCCGGCCCGGAAGATGCTCATCAAAGTGGCCTGGTCTTCCACCTCGAAGAGTACGCCACCGCTCCCCGCGCCGTGAATGCCGTACAGGAGGGTGGTAAGCATCAAAATGGTCGGGATGACAATCTCGTTGGCCGGAATAGCGACCACGTAAGCCAGCAAAATGATGCCGTTGAGGCCGACCAGCACCCCCAGCGGGTTCAGCCAGCGCACCAGATAGGCCGCCAGGGGTTCTCCGGCAATCGTCAGGTTGGCAACCAGCCAAATGACCGCGCCGGCGGGCATGGCAAATTTCACTGCGCGCCACAGCACGTAGATGGTGCGGTCAATCAGGGAAGTATACAGGGTTTGCAGCACCCGCGGCGGGCGGTAGGGGGGCAGTTCCAGACTGAAAGTGGAAACTTCCCCCTTCAGGATGGTGCGGGAGAGTCCCCAGGAGGTCAGGAAACTCAGCAGGACGCCCAGCAGGGCAATCCCGACCACCGCCAGGGCGGAGATAACTCCCGCCAAATACGCCGGGACGAGACTCCCGATGAAGAGAGAGGCAATCAGGATTTGGGTCGGCCAGCGTCCGTTGCACAGGGCGAAGTTGTTGGTGACAATTGCAATCAGGCGCTCGCGGGGACTGTCGATGATGCGGGTGGCAATCACACCGGCGGCGTTGCAGCCAAAGCCCATCATCATGCTGAGGGCCTGCTTGCCGTGCGCCCCGGCGCGCTTGAAAAGCGGGTCGAGGTTGAAGGCCAGGCGCGGCAGGTATCCGAAATCCTCCAAAAGGGTGAAAAGGGGGAAGAAAATCGCCATCGGCGGGAGCATGACGCTGACCACCCAGGCCGTCGCCAGGTACATGCCGTCCACCAGGATGCCGCCCAGCCACCACGGGAACCCTGCGGCCTGGGCAATGTGCCGCAGCCAGGGGTAGATTTTTCCAATCAGCAAGTCGAAAAGCAGCCGGGAGGGGTAATTCGCGCCGCTGATGGTAATCCAGAAGACCACGGCGAACAACCCAATCATAATCGGGAAGCCCCACACCCGGCTGGTCACCAGTTGGTCGATGGTGCGGTCGAGGTCGAAACGCCGTTCTTCGCCGGGGCGCGTCACCGCCCGGTCGGCGATGCGCGCTGCTTCCGTGTAGATAGCCTCCACCAGATGGTCGTGGAAGTCGGCCCCCACCTCCCAGCGCAGTTTGTCCGCCAGCGCGAGAACGGCGTCCACCCCCCGCCCCCCCTTGCCTTCAGGTTCTTCGTGCAATTCGTGCAATTCGTGGACTACTTCGTGCAATTCGTGGCCCAATTCGTGGACAAGTTCGCCGTTGCGGAGGGCCGTTGCAATGCGCCGGTCGCCGTCCAGCAAGCGCAAGGCTACCCAGCGGGCATTGGGCAAATCGGGATAGACCCCCTGAATGGCGGAGGTGAGCGTATCGAGAGGCTGCCGCAGTTGAGGCGGTTCGCTCTCGATGCGCCGCGGGCGGCAGACCGTCTTTCCGGTGGCTACTTCATGGACGGCTTGCAGCAACTCCTTGAGGCCCTGCCCGTACCGCGCCGAGGTGGGCACCACGGGAACCCCCAGGTCGCGCGCCAGACGACGCTCGTCCACCTGCATCCCGTGGCGGTCGGCCTCGTCCATCAGGTTGAGGCACACCACCACCCGCTCGGTAATCTGCAAGACCTGCAAAACCAGGTTGAGATTGCGCTCCAGACGGCTGGCGTCCACTACCACCACGGTGACATCGGGACGTCCAAAGAGGATGAAATCGCGGGCAATTTCCTCATCCAGGCTGGTGGAGAGCAGGGAGTAGGTTCCGGGCAAATCCACGAGTTTGTAGCGCTTGCCGCCGTACTCGAAACCGCCTTCGGCGCGGCCTACGGTCTTGCCGGGCCAGTTGCCCGTGTGCTGCCGCAGACCGGTCAGGGCGTTGAAGACGGTGCTCTTGCCTACGTTGGGATTGCCCGCCAAGGCCACGACGTAATCCACGTCGGTCAGGTCGAAGCCGAGTTTCTTCAAGGCTGCCGCGTTGTGGATGGCACAGTTGGCGCAGGCGGCCTCGGGGAGGGTGGGAGGGGATTGGGTCATGGGGGAAGTGGGAAAGTTTGCAAGTATGAAAGTACGAAAGTATGAAAGTTTGCAAAGGGGAGCGGTCAGTCGTCTACCGTCAACGGTCTACCGTCCACCGTCAGCCGTCAGCGGTCAGTCGTCCACCATCCACCAACAACATCTCAGCCTGTTCACGGCGCAGGGCGATTTGGGTGCCGCGCACCTCGTAGGCCCGCAAATCGTCCCCGCCGGGGCTGCGCATGACGACCTTCACCTGCGTGCCGGGGATGAAGCCCAGGTCGAGCAGGCGGCGGCGTTCCGCACCCTGGCAGGCGGCGGAGAGGCGCACGATGCGCGCCGCGCCTCCCAATGGAATTTGCGCCAACGTCACCGGCGGCGGGCCTGCTGCGGGAGCGGCCTCCAGCGGCTGCACCTCGACGCTCCCCGCCTGGAAGTGCGTCAGGGAATGCGGCCTGCCCTCGGCCTGAAAACGAATGCTTTGAGCGTCCTTGTCCGTGACGCGCACCTGCATCCCGACGTGGAGGCCGGCATCCATCAACTGTTCGTACACCTGGGCGGGTTCGTCCTCCAGGTGGACGATGCGCCCCGTCTGCCGGGGTTCCAGCGAGGCCAGGGATTGCCCCTCCAAAGGGCGTAACTCGCCCGTCTCGGTCGGGATGGGGTCGCCGTGCGGGTCGTAACGGGGATTTCCCAGTTGGGCGGCCAAAGCCTCCATTGCTTCGGGGGTCAGGCGGTGTTCCTGGCGCTCGGCCTCGCGGTGCCAGTCCTTGCGGTCGTAGCCGGTGCGGTCGGCCAGGTAACGCTCCCAAAGGCGGTGCGCCCGCACGATTTGGAGGGCGTACTCCTGCCCGATGTCCGTCAGGGCCAGAGCCCCGTCCGTGCTGCTCAACAGGCCGTGTTTTTCCAGGTCTTCGATGATGGCAGCCGCCTTGCCCAGGTCAATTTGGAGCGCGCCGGCCACGCTCTGCACCGTGGGCGACTGTCCCGCAGCGCGCAGAGTGTAGATGTGCTTGAGGGTATCTTCGCGCTGCACGCGGGCGCGGTGCGCCTGCGCCTCCCGCCACACGGAGCGCAATCCATAACGGGGCCAAAAGAAAGCCGCGGCCAGGGCGACCAGGGAAAACAGAGCAATCCACCAGGGGAGATTCATAGATGCCTCACTCGAAATTTAGGTATGCCTAAATTTTACCAGCCACGGTGAGGATGGTCAATACAGAATTTTCGGTTGACCTCTGCCCTGCTTTGTGGCATAATCGGCGGCAACCGACATACGATACGTCAAAGGCTGTGATGGAAACGAGTAGGCCCCGCCACGGCTGCCAGCGAACCCGGGAGAGTGCGAGCCGGGAAAGTACAGCGAGGCCGAAAATCCTTCCGGAGCC
>DRKV01000182.1 GCA_011051635.1 Chloroflexota bacterium
ATAGAAATCGCCTTTGAGGCCCGGGTCAAGGGGGATTGGCTGACAACGTACCGCAACAGTGTGGATGCGGTTTCACCGGATGTCTTCATCCCCAGCCGCTACCGAATTGCTCCCGTTAAAGTTGACCCGCCTTTGGGCATCAACAAAAGCGTCACCCCCCAGGAAGTTTTCATTGGCGACAATGTTGACTATGTCATTACCATCACCAACTTAAGCACCGTACCCTTTACTTTGGCCGACGATGTGCGGGATAGTTTGCCAACCGGCTTCTATCAGGTGGGAGGCGACAATCCCGGAGGCAACCCGGCAATAATCAATCTCCCCACCCCGGTGACATTGTCGCCGGATGAGTCATGGTTTGGCAGTTTCACCGCCCTGGTAAGCATGGATTACGGCTGCAACAGGCTTCCCAAGACGGTCAAGAACGCCTCAGGGAACATCCTGGCCCACGTGACATCTCCTCTGGATGTATATGTGACTAATGGACAAGGATTGGCGCCACTGACCATCACGCCCAACATTCTCGTAGACCTGGAGGCACCCCACCACAAGGTATTACGCGGGGAGATATTCACCTATACCTTGCACTTACTCAACGTATCGCCTACACCTGCCAATAACAGCAACGTGGAGGTGGTGCTGCCTAATGGCATCCACTATCTGCAGACGGTAAGCGGCACACCTCCGAATACCAACGGCCAAGCCCTGACATGGAGCAATCTGACCATCCCCGCAAACAGCGAGGTAACAGTGGCCTTTCAGGTACAAGTCAACCCCGATGCTACCTTTGGAGACAAACGCCCCTCTTTCAGCGGCAGCGCTTACGGGGTATGTTTTGGCAGACCGGGCGGTGGGCCTTTTCGAGATGACGGCAAAGTCACCGTAATGGAATATGCTCTGGTACTCTACAAAAAGGCCACAAACTCCGAAGTGCCTCCCCTGGCCCAGGTGGATTATGAAATCTGGCTGGAGAACAAACTCGATTACCAATACACCATTCAAAGTATCACCGATACTTTGCCGGATGGCTTTACCTACTTGATGGTATTGAACAACACACCTGAGCCGACGACCAATCATGCCGACCAAATTGTATGGGAAAACATCAGCATTTCTCCCGGAAAGACCAAATGGATGCTGCGTTTGCAAGCATCTCCCCTCTATGGCGCATTTGACAATACCATTGACGGCTATATTGACGCCCTCCGGACGGTGACGGTGGACACCGACCGCAATCCCCGGGACGGGAATTCAGATGCCATCGTGACCGTGTCGCCCATATTCGACCTGAGCAAAGCCGTCACCCCGCAATACGCTCTGCCCGGTCAAACCGTGGTGTACACCATCACGATGCTGAATCAAAGCGATGTCAACTACTCGGCCATACGGATTACCGATACACTGCCCGGCGGCTTCACATACTACCGTACTCTGGAAGGTCCCACCCCTGCCAGCATCGGGGACAATCAAGGTTCCATAACGTGGGATAACCTGACCGTCAGAGGCAATTGTTCCCCCACGAACATGGGGAACTGTACTACCAACATCGTGATTGAAGTATACGTTTCCCCTTTTACTGCTGATGGCGTCCACTACAACACCATTGAAGGCCATAGCCCCAGCGGTTCCATCCCGGGGCCGGTCGAGACCGCTCCGGTAACCGTCACCCAAACGCTGGGATACGATATCTTCTTACCGGTTGTCCTGAAGTAAACAATGCAGGCCACAAGCAGACGCCCCGCAGCCGCTCCAAAATGCTGCCGGGCGTCTTTTTCTTCTTTGGCGGCTGGTATAATCGCCTCGAATTGCAATATCGGTGTTTTTCACAAATCATCATGCCTGTCTGGAGGTTCTCATGCATGTATTTTCGGCCTTGTTCTCAACCCGTCTCGCTTACATTGACCCCAACACGGGAGGAATGCTCTTTCAACTGCTCGCCGTGCTTTTTGCCGCTATTTCGGGCGCAGTCCTGGTCTTTTCCCGCCAAATCAAGAGCGCCTTCGCCCGTCTGAAACGCGCCTTTCGTGAGCGAAAAGGCCAGGATACGCCCCGCCCCGAGGACAAGCCCTCCCCATGAAGACCCTGATTCTCGGCCTGGATGCTTTCGACCCCGGCATCTTCGAGCGGCTCTACGAAGCCGGGGAGATGCCCCATTTGGGGAAGTTCGTCGCCCCGGGGAAGTACGCCCGCTTTGAAGTTGCCAGCCCGCCCCAAAGCGAAGTCTCCTGGACGAGCATTGCCACCGGACTGGACCCCGGAGGCCACGGCATCTTTGATTTTGTCCACCGGGACCCGGCCACCTACCGTCCCATCGTCTCGCTCCTGCCCACCCGCAAAGGGAGAGGCGGCATCCAGTTTGTGCGTCCCTCCACGGCACGCACCATCTTCGACCAGGCTGCCTCCCAAGGCTATCCGGCAACCTCGCTGTGGTGGCCGGCCACCTTTCCGGCGCGCCCCGAATCGCCGGTAGCCACCATTCCGGGGCTGGGCACGCCCGACCTGTTCGGGCGCTGGGGGGTAGGCACGCTCTTCACTTCGGAAGCCGACATCCCCGAGAAAATCGGGAAGACGCGGGCGGTAGCCCTCACCGCACGGGGGAAAGACCGCTTTACGGGGATATTCCCCGGCCCCATGCGGCAGACTCGTCAGGGAGCGGAGGAAACGGGACTCCCTTTGGAGGTGGTACGGCAAAACGGGGAGCGCGCCCACCTGAAATTGGGGTCGGCTCCCCTGCAACTCACCCTCGGAGAGTGGTCGCCCATTTTGACGGTATCCTTCAAAGCGGGGATGTTCTTCAAAATCCGGGCCATCACCCGCCTGATTCTGACCCAGACCGAGCCGCACATCCGCATTTACGCTCTGCCGCTGCAACTCCATCCCCTCCACCCCATCTGGCGTTACGGCACGCCCCGCCGCTTCGTCAAGCAAACCTGGGAGCAGGCCGGCCCCTTCCTGACCGTGGGCTGGCCGCAGGATACCACCGGCCTGGAGGACGGCTGCATCAACGACGAGCAATTTCTGGCGCTGTGCGACTCGATTTTCGAGGCGCGCCGCCAGGCGCTGCGCTTCCATTTGCAGCACTTTCGCGAGGGGGTGCTGGGCATCGTCTTCGACTCGCTCGACCGCATCCAGCACATGTTCCTGCGCGACCGTCCGGAGGTGGTGGAAGGATGGTATCGGCGTATGGACGCACTGGTCGGCGAGGTGGGCGAGTGGCTGGCGGCTTCGCCGGGCAAACCCGCCCGCTGGCTGGCCCTCTCCGACCACGGTTTCACGCGCTTTGATTACAAGGTGCATCTCAACCGCTTCCTGCAGGAGCGCGGCTACCTGCAGACGAACTCTCCCCAATCCGCCGGGACGTTGAAGGACGCAGACTGGACGCGCACCCGGGCCTACGCCATCGGGCTGAACAGTATCTACCTCAACCTGCGCGGACGCGAGGGCAGGGGCAAAGTAGCCCCCGAACAGAAAGACGCGCTTCTGGGACAATTGAAAGACGACCTGCTCGCCTGGCGCAGTCCCGACGGGACGCCCGTCATCCAGCGGGTTTTGTCCAGCGAGGAAGCCTTCTCCGGCCCGCTGGCCGCTCTAGGCCCGGACCTGATAATCGGGTACGCCCCGGGGTTCCGCGCTTCGCAGGCCACGGGGACGGGGGAATGGGAAAGCAACCCCCTCGAAACCAACACCGACCACTGGGGCGCAGACCATTGTGTGGACTCGCTGGTCGTGCCGGGGACGATTTTCGCCAACGAGGGGCTGGGAGGCCTGCCGCGGCCCTCTTACCGCGACATCCCTGCTCTGGCAATTGATGCCGAACCGGACAGCAGCGGAGCGGCTCCCCCTCCGGATTCCGGTTTGGGCGACGAAGATGAATCCGCCCTGGAGGAGCGGTTGAGAAGTCTTGGCTATCTTTAAGCAGCACTTCCCCTCCAGACAGGAATTTGGGCGTCTGGTGCTGGTAACGGCTTTCCCCGTGCATTTTTGGGCCGTCATCCAGTTCTTGCGGCATCTGCCGGCTCTCATGCTGCATTTGAGGCCCGCCGCAATCTGGGATGTGCTCTCGTATGTGCTGGGGGGCGCGTTCATCGAGACCGTCCTGACCGCTGCGGCGCTCACTTTGCTGGCTGCCATCCTGCCCCGCAAACTCCTGCGCGCCCACTTTTTGCCTGCCGCGTCCCTGGTGGTGTACATCTCGGCGGGATGGGCGGTCCTTTTCCACTACGCCGTCGAAATAACGAACGCACTCACCGCCCTATTCGCCCAGGCGGATTTTTTGAGCGTCTATCTCTATGTTCTGGGGGGAATTATGATAGGGTATTTCGCCACCGTATTCCTTGTCCCCCACCTGGTCCACACCCGTCCGGGACTGCGTCGCGCTATGGAGGAGTTCGCCGAACGCGTCGAGGTGCTCTCCTGGATTTTTCTCCTTGCCGACGCCGCCGGAATAGTGACCGTCGTGCTGCGCAACCTGCTCCTTTCCGCCCCCTGACTCTCCATGAGCCATCTTTCCCGCCGCGATTTCCTGAAAGCGGCTGGCCTTCTCGCCGCCGCGCCGCTGGCTACCGCCTTGAAGCATCCGGTTCCCGAGGCTTCCGACAAACCATCTCCCGATGTGCTGGTTCTGGTCTTCGATACCCTCTCGGCGCGGCACATGGGGCTTTACGGCTATCCCCGGCGCACTACGCCCAATCTTGAACGCCTTGCCGAGGTCAGCACGGTTTACCACCAGCATTGGGCCGGGGGCAATTTCCCCGTGCCGGGGACGGCA
>DRKV01000183.1 GCA_011051635.1 Chloroflexota bacterium
GAAACGGTGACCATCTTCGGGCGGCAGGTCTCGCTGGCGCTGGCAAATATCAATGTGGGCGTGCTCTACATCATGGCGGTAGCCTCCATCGCTGTGTACGGCATCGTCCTGGCGGGATGGTCTTCCAACAACAAGTACGCCATGATGGGCGGCTTGCGCGCCTCGGCGCAGATGATTTCCTACGAACTGGCGCTGGGGCTGGCCTTTGCCCTCCCCGTGCTGATGGCCGGTTCGATGAACCTGCTGGAAATCGTCCAGGCGCAGCAAGGTTTCTGGTACATCCTCTTGCAGCCGGTGGGCTTCGTCATTTTCATCATCGCCAGTCTGGCGGAAGTCAACCGCTCGCCCTTCGATATGCCCGAAGCGGAGCAGGAACTGACCGCCGGGTATCACACCGAGTATTCCGGGATGAAGTTTGCGCTTTTCTACATGGGCGAGTACATCAAGATGATTGCGGTCAGCGCTTTTGCGGCCAGTTTCTTCCTGGGCGGCTACAGCGGGCCGGGAGTGGAAAGTCATCCGTGGCTTGGCCCGCTTTACCTTCTCTTGAAAATTGTGGCGGTGCTCTTCTGGATGATTTGGATGCGCGCTACCCTGCCGCGCTTCCGTTACGACCGCCTGATGGCCTTCGGCTGGAAGGTGCTCTTCCCGGTTGCCCTGGCCGACGTGCTCCTGACCGCCGTTGTGCTGGTGCTCATGCCCCAGGCCGCCGGGGCGGCCTTGTTCCTGCCCCTTTTAGTGGTGAACGCAGTCGTCTTTGTCCTGGCGTTGGCGCTGCTTTCGATGGGTTTAGGAGGTAAGCAAAATGTTGCGTGAAGTGATGCGCGGCCTTTCGACCACGCTCAAATCCATGTTCGAGACGCCGGTGACCGTCCAGTACCCGGAGGTCAAGCGGCCTGTGAAGACCCGCTACCGCGGGCGGCACCATCTCCGGCGTTATGAGAACGGCCTGGAGCGCTGCATCGGCTGCTCCCTGTGCGCCGCGGCCTGCCCCGTGGACGCCATCTTCGTGGAAGCCTCCGAGAACACGGACGAAGAGCGCTATTCCCCCGGTGAGCGCTACGCCAGCACCTACGAAATCAATATGCTGCGCTGCATTTACTGCGGCTACTGCGCCGACGCCTGTCCTACGCAGGCCATCGTGATGGGCGATGATTACGAACTTTCTTTCACCGACCGGGCGCAGGCCATCTACACCAAAGAGATGCTCCTTGACCCCGCGCCGGAAGGCGGGCAGCCTACGCCGCAGAAGACGGAGCCGGGCAAATACACGCGCCCCATCCCCGAAATGGAAGACCCCCAGTAACCGAGGCGAACCATGACCCTTGATGTGATTCTGTTCTTCATCCTGGCCCTGATTGCCGTGGCCGCCGCGGCAGGGATGCTGTTGAGCAAGAACGCCGTCCATGCGGCCTTGTTCCTGGTGCTGAATTTTGCTACCCTGGCGGTCTTCTATCTGATTTTGGGCGGCCCCTTCATCAGCATGGCGCAAATCACCGTCTATACCGGGGCCATCATGGTGCTGTTCCTTTTCGTCATCATGCTCCTGGGGGTGGAGAAACTGCGGGGCGAGGACAAACTCGCCTGGCAGATTCCCACCGCTGCGGTTCTGGCGGGCGTTTTGCTCATCGAGGCCGGGTATTTTCTCTTCTTCCGCCGCGTCCCCGTGGAGATGAGCGGGACAGCCTCCCTCCCGGAGACTTTTGGCGGCCCCCAGGCTATCAGCGCCACCCTCTTTTCGCAGTATGCCCTGCCGGTGGAGATTGCAGGCGTCCTGCTGCTGGTCGCCATGGTGGGCGTGATTGTGATGACGAAGTGGAATGCGGAATGAGGAAGGCAGAGGGCAGAATGATAATCCTGGTCTTGGCGACTAAAGTCACGGCGACATTTGCGAAGTCGCCCTTCGGCGACTGGAAACCCAACCTGCGAAGGCAGGTTTCGCAGTCGTTGCTGCGATTTCAATCGCCGGAACAGTTATGAATGCAGAATGCTGTCATCTGAGCCTTGCCCGCTGAATTTTGAGGAGAGATTATGCTGCCGGTAACGTACTACATAGGACTTTCGGCTGTTTTGTTCATCATGGGGGCGTTGGGCGTGCTCATCCGCCGCAATTTGATTGTCATTTTCATGTCGGTGGAACTGATGCTCAACGCCGCCAACCTGGCTTTCGTGGCTTTTGCCCGCTATTACCAGGAGATGAGCGGACAGGTATTCGTCTTTTTCGTGATGGCGGTTGCTGCTGCGGAAGTGGCGGTCGGATTGTCCCTGATTGTGGCAATCTACCGCGCCCGGCGCACTGTCAACGTGGATGACCTCAGCGAGATGAAGGGATAACGACCATGCTCTTGAGTGAAGTTAGCAGTTCCCCCGCGCTGTTCCATCTCATTCCCTGGATTGTCTTCTTCCCGGTCATCGGCCTGACCCTGAACATCATCTTCAACGGGCGGCTGAGCGAGAAGGTGGTCGGGACTATCGCCAGCACGGCCTCCGGCCTGTCCTTCGTCATCGCCGTTCTGATGGCGGTAGGGCTGGCGCAAAATCACGGGGAACCGGTGGTGGTGCCCTTCCTGGAGTGGATTCATATCGGCGACCTGCAACTGGATTGGGCTTTCCAGGTGGATACCCTCTCCGTGGTGATGATGCTGGTGGTCTCCGGTGTGGGGACGCTCATCCACATCTACGCCATCGGCTACATGCACGAGGACGTGCAGCATCAGGGAAACCCGCGCATGTACCCGCGCTTCTTCGTCTTCTTCAATCTCTTCATCGCCATGATGATGATTCTCGTCACCGGGGCGAGTTACACCATGCTCTTCGTGGGATGGGAAGGCGTCGGGTTGTGCTCTTACCTGTTGATTGGTTTCTGGTTCGATAAGGGCGAGGACGGCATCGGCAACGCTCTGGCGGGCAAGAAGGCCTTCATCGTCAACCGCATCGGCGATTTCGGCTTCCTGATTGCCATGTTCCTCACCTTCTGGGCTTTCGGCTCGCTCAGTTTCATGGACGTGTTCCCCAAAGCCCCCGAAGTTGCCCAGGCGATGCCCGGCGTGGTGCTCGCCATCACCCTCTTCATGCTCCTGGGCGTGACCGGTAAATCGGCGCAAATTCCCCTGTATGTGTGGCTGCCGGACGCCATGGCCGGCCCGACCCCGGTTTCCGCCCTCATCCATGCGGCCACGATGGTGACGGCGGGCGTCTATCTGGTAGCCCGCTCCGCTCCGATTTTCGTCAACGTGCCGCAGGGACAAAACGCTGTCGCTTTGGTCGGCGGGCTGACCGCCCTCGTGGCCGCGACCATCGCCGTGGCGCAGTACGACATCAAGAAGGTGCTGGCTTACTCCACGGTCAGCCAACTGGGTTTCATGGTGGCCGCCGTGGGGATGGGCGCTTTCGTGGCCGGGATGTTCCACCTGATAACGCACGCCTTCTTCAAGGCGCTCCTCTTCCTCAGCGCCGGTTCGGTCATTCAGGGGATGGAGCGCGGCGAACATCACGTTGCCCACCACGCTCACGAGGAAATCCACGCCCGCAAGAAGAAGCGCAAGAAAAAAGAAGAACACGCCTTCGACCCCCAGGACATGCGCAATATGGGCGGCTTGCGCCGCCAGATGCCCGTCACCTTCTGGGTGTACCTCACCGGCGCGGTAGCCCTGGCGGGCGTGCCGCCCCTGGCCGGTTTCTTCTCCAAAGACGAGATTCTTCTGGAGGCCAGTCACCTCAACAAACCGGTTTACATCCTCCTGGTGCTGGCCGCCATTCTGACCGCCTTCTACATGGGGCGGCAAATCCTGATGGTCTTCTACGGGGAGCCGCGCACCGCTCCCGCCAAACATGCCGAAGAAAGCCCGTCGGTGATGACCGTCCCGCTGATGATTTTGGCGTTCCTGGCTTTCTTTGGCGGCTTGCTCAATTTCCCCGGCATCCAGACCCTCGAGCATTGGCTGGAACATACTTTTGCCTTCTTCGAGGTCGAACTGGAGTCCCTGCCCTTCAGCCCCGCGGTCGCCACCCTCTCCACCGTCCTGGCGCTGGCCTCCATCACCGCGGCTTGGTTCCTGTACGGGCGGGAGCCGCTCAAAAAGGGTGAACCCGACCCCCTGCGCCGCATCCTGGGGCCGGTCTTTACCGGGATGGAGAACAAATGGTGGGTGGATGAAGTTTACTGGTTCCTGATTGTAGACCGCTACGTGGATTTGGCCTGGTTCCTGGCCGATTACGTGGACTGGCGTTTCTGGCACGACTGGTTCCACGAAAAGGTCGTTCTGGCCGGATACAACGCGCTCAGCCGCATCCTGGCCGTGCGGATTGACCTGGGCGGCATTGACCGGATTGCCAACGGCCTGGCCGACGGCACCCAGGCCCTGGCCGCCCGTATGCGCCGCCTGCAAACCGGATACGTGCGTAACTACGCCCTTTCCGTGTTCTTCGGCGTTGTCGTTATCATCGGTTATCTGATGTTCCGCTAACCCCTAACTCCTAACCCGCAACTCCCTAACCTCGCAACCCCTAACCCCGCAACTCCTAACCCTGAGGGCCGATTATGGACTTTCTCATGCACCCGCTCAATTTGGTGACGTTCTTCCCCGTGCTGGGGGTACTCGTCATTTTGTTCCTCAAGCAGGAACAGAAAAACGCCATCCGCTGGGTGGCCCTGGTCACTTCGTTGATTACCTTTGGCATCTCGCTGGCGGTGCTGGCGCAGTTCAACGCCTCCAACCCCGATTTGCAACTGACCATCAACGAACCCTGGATTCAGGTTGCCGGTTGGAACATCCACTACTACCTGGGCGTGGATGGTCTCAGCATCCTCCTGGTGCTGCTGACCACCTTCCTGACTCCCATTTCCATCCTGTCCACCTGGACGGCGATTGACGAGCGCGTCAAGGACTTCATGATTTTCTTCCTTCTTCTGGAAGTGGGCATGATGGGCGTCTTCCTGGCGCAAGACCTGTTCCTCTTCTACGTCTTCTGGGAGTTCACCCTGGTGCCGATGTACTTCCTGATTGGCATCTGGGGCGGCCCGAACCGGATGTACGCGGCCATCAAGTTCTTCCTCTACACTATGGCTGGCTCCATCCTGATGCTGCTGGCTATCCTGTGGCTGGGCATCCATCAGGGCACGTTCTCCGTACCGGAGTTGATTGCCAAAGGCGGCATCCCCGCCGACGTGCAGTTGTGGCTCTTCATCGCCTTTGCGATGGCCTTCGCCATCAAAGTCCCCATGTGGCCGCTGCACTCCTGGCTGCCCGACGCCCACGTGCAGGCCCCCACCGCCGGTTCCGTCATCTTGGCGGGCGTGCTGCTGAAAATGGGGACTTACGGCTTCCTGCGCTTCAACCTGCCGCTCTTCCCGCAGGCCGCCGTCAAGGCCGCTCCCACCATGGCTTTGCTGGCCGTCATCGGCATCCTCTATGGGGCGGCGGTTTCTTACGCCCAGACGGATGTCAAGAAACTGGTCGCATACTCCTCCATCAGCCACCTGGGGTTTGTCATGCTCGGCCTGTTTGCCCTCAATCCGCAAGGGATTCAGGGTGCTATTCTGCAAATGGTCAACCACGGCCTCAGCACGGGGGCTTTGTTCCTCCTGGTGGGGATGGTGTACGAACGCCGCCACACCCGCGATATGGATAAGTTCGGCGGCCTGTGGAAGGTAACTCCCATTTACGGCGCGCTGACCCTGATTGTGACCCTCTCCTCCATGGGGCTGCCCGGCCTGAACGGTTTCGTCGGCGAGTTCACCATCTTGCTGGGGGCCTGGGGCGCCGGAGATGCAGGCGGACCTTTGGGGTCGCACTACTACGCCGGTTTTGCCGCCCTGGGCGTCATTCTGGCGGCGGTGTACATGCTCTTCATGTTCCAGAAGTTGTTCCTGGGGCCGGTGACGCACGAGGAGAACAAGAAACTCTCCGATTTGAACTGGCGCGAGATTGCGACCATCGTCCCCCTGCTGCTCTTCATCTTCTGGATTGGTCTGTACCCCAAGCCGTTCTTCGGCCTGATGGCTCCCGCCGTTGAGAAAATGGTGACGCTGGTTCATGGCGCTGCGCTGGCCGCCCTGCCGTAATGCTTGATGTGGCGCGCTGCCTCCCGCAAGGGAGGGCAGCGTCCCAAGGAGAACGCCCATGACATTGAATCAATTCGGTACGGACTTGCTCGTCCTGCTGCCGCTAACCTTTTTGCTGGGCTGGGCTTCGCTGTTGCTGCTGGCCGATTTGTTCATCCCCGCGAAGAACAAGGGCGCGATGGCTTTGCTCTCTGCCCTGGGATTGGCCGTCTCGCTGGCGATGGCTCTCGTGCAGAAAGGCCCTGCCCTCGCCTTTGGCGGCACGGTGGCGCTGGACGGGTTTAGCACCTTCCTGAACGTCCTCTTCCTGGCAAGCGGGCTGGTAGCCGTGGCGCTGGCTTACGACTACCTGAAGCACATGCGCCTGGAACGCAACACGTATTACATCCTGCTCCTTTTCTCCGTGGGCGGGATGATGCTGATGGGGATGAGCACCGACCTGATGATGGTCTTCCTCTCGCTGGAACTGCTCTCCATCCCCCTGTACGTGCTCTCCGGCTTTGCCCGCCCCGCCGAAAAATCGGAGGAAGCGGCTATCAAATACTTCCTGCTGGGCGCATTTGCTTCGGGGTTTGTGGTGTACGGCATTGCCCTGGTCTTTGGGGCCACCGGAACCACCTCCCTGGCGGGCATCGTCCAGGCGGTGAAAAGCGGCGCCTTGCTCAACCCGAATCTCCTGACCATCGGCGGGGCTTTGCTCCTCATCGGGCTGGGATTCAAAGTGGCGGCGGTTCCCTTCCACATGTGGACGCCGGATGTGTACCACGGCGCGCCCACTTCGGTGACGGCTTTCATGGCGCTGGGGGCCAAGGCTGCCGGGTTTGCCGCCTTGCTGCGTATCTTCCTGACGGTTTTCCCCTCCCTGGCTGCGGATTTCACCCCCGTTTTGTGGGTGCTGGCGGCCCTCACCATGTTCCTGGGGAACGTGGTGGCGATTGCCCAGCGCAACATCAAGCGGATGCTGGCCTACTCCAGCATCGCCCACGCCGGCTATCTGCTCATGGCGCTGGTGCCTTACGGGCAGCGCGGGCTGACCGGCGACGTTTCCGCCTCTTTGTTGTTCTATCTGGTGGCTTACGGCTTGACCAACTTCGGGGTGTGGTCGGTGGTCATGCTGCTGGAACGCGCCGAAGGCAAAGGACTGGCGCTGGACGACTACGCCGGACTGGGGCGTAAGTACCCTGCTTTGGCGGCCTCCATGACGGTCTTCATGCTCTCCTTCGCAGGCGTGCCGCCCACGCTGGGCTTCGTTGGGAAGTTCTATCTCTTCCGCACCGTGCTGGAAGGCGGTTATATCTGGCTGGCGCTGATTGGGGTGCTCACTTCGCTTGTCTCGGCGTACTACTACCTGCGGGTTGTGGTCATCATGTACATGCGGGACGGCGAGCCGGAGGTGGCCTCCGCCCCGTGGCTGAAGGCCGCCGCCTGGGTAACGGCTGCCGGGCTGGTCATCTTCACCTTCGCCAGTGGAGCCTTGTTCACCTGGGCCAGTCAGGCCCTTTTGACGGCCTTCTAGCGCCGCCCTTCAAGGAAATGGAACGGGACCCGTTTTGTGCGGGTCCCGTTTTTTGTTGGATACAGGTTGGGTCTGGCGACCGCCCCCCGGCGGGGATGCTGTGCGAAAGTCACGGCAACAACTGCGAACCCCGCTATCGCGGGTTGGTATCGGTCGCCGCAGAGCGACTGCGCAATGGTTGGTACAGTTTCAGCGACCGGGGATTGCTATATGCGATTGCCTTTCCGCGGGAACCAAATCCTCCCCTCCGGCATTGAAAGGGTGTTAGAATC
>DRKV01000184.1 GCA_011051635.1 Chloroflexota bacterium
CGATTTCCCGCAGATGTTCCGGCGTTTCTGCGGCCAGGGCGTCGAAGGTGCGGATGCCTGCCGAGCGCAAACGCTCCGCAAATTTGGGGCCGATGCCGCGGACGACCTCCAGCCGGTCTGCGGGAGCGACGCCTTCGGATGTCTCGGCTTTCTCGGCTTCCGCCTCAGCCTCCGCGACGGGCGCTTCGGTGATGTCAATTTCCGAGGGTGCGGGACGCCGCGCCCTGGCCGGCACGGGCGTGCCCTCCGGGAGCGTCTCCGTCTCGGAGCGCCGCCGCAGCAAAACCCACACCAGCGCCGTCCCCATCATCATCCCGAAAGAAAAACGTCCCACCACCGGCCAGCGGCGGGTACGCTCCAAAATACGCAAAATTCCTTTCATCGCTGCCTCCAGAAGTAGTTCAGGCCAGAGTCCGCTCGTTGCCGGCCCGGCGTGTCAGGCCGATTGAATCGAAGTGTTCCAGCAGCGCCAGCACGTAGCGCCGCGACGTGCCCCAGCGGTCGCGGGCCTGGGCGACGGTGATTGTGCCGTGCTGCCGCAGATAATCCACCAAGTCCTCCCGCAGACGGCGGTAATCCTCCGCCCGAAAAACCACCTCGGGCGAGACGGGAACCAGTTTCCCCAGGTACACCAGCGCCCCGTACAGTTCATCTCCCGCCTGCTGGCGGCATTCCTTCACCGTCGGCGGCGCGGCGGGAGCGCGGGCAAAAGCCTCCAGCAAAGCATCCGCCTGGGCCTGTTCGTCAGGGGAGAGACGCACGGCGTGTTCCGCCAGGCGCACGAAAGCGCTCTCCTCCGCCAGCCAGCCCGCCGCGCTCCAGGCGGCGACGAGGGGGAGGAACCAGTTTTCGGGGAGTTTCAGGCGGCTTTTGAGTTCCTCGCGGGGCATTCCGGGGCGCAAGGGGAATGTGAAGTGATATTCTTTCAGGAGACGCCGCGCCCGCGAGGTGACCTGTTCCCAGCGGGATTGCGCCATGAAGAGGGGCGGAGCCTCCCCCCCCGCGAGGGAGCGCGCTTCCCCTCGGGATTGCAAAATTTCCAGGGCTGCGCGCACCCCCTCCAAAGGGAGTCCGCTGCGGCGCGCCAGCGCCTCCTCATCCGCCGCTCCCAGGGATTCCAGAGTCTGGGCGAGCAAATCTTCCGGAGAGCCGTCCGTCAGGGCTTGCAGTCGTGCCAGCACCGCGGCGTCGAAGCGCTTGTGGCGGCGTCCGGGGAAGGCATCCAGCCCCGTGCCGCCGCCAATGGTCTCCGGCGGGGAGGGGACGCGCAGGATGAAGCGGTCGCCGCGAACCGCCACCACGGGCGTCTGGGGTTCGAGTTGCAGCCAGCCCTCCCCGCCCGGCGGGATGGCCTCCTGTCCGATGACCCGGATGCGGGCAAGCACCTCGGCTGCTCCCAGAAAAAGTTTGACGAATGTGTTGTGCTTGAGGGGGTGGGAAGCCTGCGGGAGAATGCGGATGTGGGCATCGAAGCGGCGGGTGGCGCGGTAGGTGTCGGGCAGGCAGAGAACATCGCCGCGGCGCACCTGCTCGCGGCGCACCCCGGCCAGGTTGACGGCGGTGCGGCTGCCGGGCAGGGCAGTCTCCTCGGCGCGCTTGTGGGTTTGCAGGCCGCGCACCCGCCCGCGCACGCCTTCGGGAAGCAGCACCACCTCGTCGCCGAGATGCAGACTGCCGTTGCTGAGCGTGCCGGTGACCACCGTGCCGAAACCGGCGATGGTAAAGACGCGGTCCACGGGCAGGCGGGGGCGTCCGGCATCCGGGCGGGGGGGACAGTCTGCCAGCGCGGTTTGGAGGGCTTCCCTCAGGGCCGGGATGCCCTCGCCGGTGCGGGCTGAAACGCGCACGATGGGCGCCTCGGCGAGTACCGTTCCGGCCAGGGTCTCCCGCAGGTCGGCTTCCACGAGTCCCAGCCATTCCGGGTCGGGGGCCAGGTCGGTCTTGGTGAGGGCCACCACCCCGCCGGGGACGCCCAGCAGGTCGAGGATGGCGAGGTGCTCGCGGGTCTGAGGCATGACGCCCTCGTCGGCGGCGACGACGAAGAGGGCCGCGTCAATCCCGCCCACTCCGGCCAGCATGTTCTCGATGAAATCGCGGTGGCCGGGCACGTCCACGATGCCGACTTCTTCGCCGTTGGGGAGAGTGAACCAGGCGAAGCCGAGAACGATGCTCATTTCGCGTTCGCGTTCCTCGCGCAAACGGTCCGGGTGCTGGCCGGTGAGGGCCTCCACCAGGGTTGATTTGCCGTGGTCAACGTGTCCGGCGGTTCCGATGACGCGCATGGTCAGGAAATGTCTTCCGATTCCCGCTCGAAGGTGGCAACCCAATCATGCGCCAGCGCCAGCAACGCTTGCAAGCGCTGGGAGGTCAGGTTGGTATCTTGCTGGATGGCTTCCTGATGGGCTTTGACCTGGTCGTCCAGTTCTTGCAATTGGGAGCGCAGGCGTTCCGTCTGGCGCAAAACCTCAGCCCGCTGTTCGTCCTGACTGATAGTGTAATTCGTCCAACGCTTCTGGTCGTCGGCCTTGAAAGTTGTCCACTCCTGACGGAAGCGTTCCTCGGAGAGACGCTGCATTTCGGAGATTTCTCCGATGCGGCGCTCGACGCGTTCAGCCAGGGCTTCCAGGTCTTGCTGGCTGCGCTTGACGGTCTGGTTCATTCCATCCACCAGGCGGAGTTGCGCTTGCACGGTTTCCGCGTTGCGCTCGATGGCCTCGAAACGTTCCTGCCACTCTTTCCAGGCGCGGTCGCGTTCCACCTGCCACATGGAGAGCCGCTCGATGAAAGCGTCCTGTGCCTGACGGCGTTCTTGTTCCGCGGCATCCAGTTCGGTCATCCGATTTTCTACCTTGCGGAACTGGTTTTGCAGCAGGTCAACCTGGGAGCGGTATTCGTCGAAGCGTTTCCGCAAGGCGTTGACTTCTCCTTGCACGTCCAGCAAACGTTTGGTGTCCTGGCGGCGGCCTTCGTCAATCAGGCGGTAAGTGCGGCCAAAATCTTCCACAGAATGGCGCAGGTCCTCGACGCGTTGGCGCAATTCGCCCATCTCGCGTTGCAAGTTCAGCGTCTCAGCGGCACGTGCATCCAATGTCTTCTGCAAATCGGGGATGGATTTGAGTGTCTGCCGCAGGGCTTCCAGGTCGTTCTCCAGGTTGCGCATCTCCACCCGGCGCAGTTTCTCGTTGTCCTCCAGTGCCTTGCGGAGTTGTTTCTCCAGAATTTCCACGCGCTGACGGGCGTCCAGGCGGGTTTGCAGGATGCTCTCGTCCACCTGGTCGAGGCGGCTGGTGAGGCTCTTCAGACGCGCTACTTCGCTTCCCAGGTCTTTGATTTCCTGTTGCGCGGCGGAGAACATACCATCGTAAGCGGTCAGCCGTTCTTGCAAGGAGGCGATGGTAGCCTTGTCTCGCCGGCGCTCATCGTCCAGCCATTCTAATTTTCGTTCGAGTTGGTCTATGTTCATGGTGTTTTTTCTGCCTGTCTACTTGCGCACTTTCATCCTTGCAAACTTTCGCGATTATAGCATACCGCCCCTCCCTCACAACTGCGGGAAAATTCGCCCCAGTTTCTCAAGAAGAGGAAAAACCAGGCGGAAGAAAACGCCGCTGCCGAGGAGAAGCAGGGCGTTGAGCAGAAGGAACGCCTGCACCCACCGGGAGGGGAATTGCCGTTCTGCGGCCTCCCCTGTGGCTAACACCGCCAGGGTGCGCAGCCCGGCGCCCATCATCCCGGCCATGCCCGCCATGTAGGCCGCTCCCCACAGGGGAGAAAACGCCCCGTAAACCCGCCAAAGCGCCATGCGGAGGGGAAAAGCGGCAAGCAGGGGGTATCCGGCCAGGGAGAAGAGAGCAACCAGCGCGCCGGCTGCTTCGAGGGGAAAAGCGCGGGCAGCTCCTTCGAGAGCGGGAAAATCCAGTCCCCCGCGGGCCGTGCGGAGCCGCGCCAGGGCGAAAGCCCCCAACACCCCCGCCAAAAGATGCGGCCACGCCGCCGCGCTGAAGAGACGCAATCCCTGAGATGGGTACACCGCCGCGGCCAGCAAAGCCATCCCCGTCTCGGCCATCAACGCGTAGCCCCAGAGACGCCCCAGCCGCGTCTCCAGCAGTGCCAGGAGCGCGGCGGACAGGAGGGTGGTCATCCCTGCCGAGCGCAGATACACCGGAGCGAAAGGCGCTTCCCGCAGCCAGGCGTAGGTATCCAGCAGGCGCAGTCCCAGGAGTAGCCCGCCCCAGGGCAGGAGGGTGAGCAGCATCCCCGCGGCGTACACCCGCCCGCCGCCCGCCAGCGAGGGATACCAGACGTGGAAGGGAAAGACCCCCAGCAAAAACGAGACGCCAATCGCGGTCAACACCCCGGCCCGCAGAGCCAGCGCCTCCTGCCCGGCGAGAGTCTCCACGCCCGCCAGCATCCAGCCGATAACGAGCAACAAGGGGAGGGCCAGCAACTGGAGGGTGAGAAAGCGCAGCACCCTGCCCCCCGGGTCGCGACGTTCCCAGGTCAGGGCCGGAACCCAGGCGAGCACCCCGAAGAACAGGAAAGCGGGAGCGTACACGAAAGGCTGGACGGCCAGCGCGGCTATCCACAGGGGGAGGCTGAGCAGGGCGGCGGAGGGCAAAAAGGGAGAAGTCTCCACCCACCGCGCCCCCATCATCCATAGGAAGGCACCCCCGTACAACCACACCAGCCAGGGGCGGGCGGCGTCCGTCAGGACGATGTGCCGCCCGAAGAAATCCCACGAGCCGCTCAGGAGTAGCGTCCGCCCGAAGAGGGCAACAGGCTGCTCTATCGGCGTCACCGAGGCCGCCAGCGCCAGCACGACGGCCAGCCCCGCCGCCGCGCCCGCGGCCATTCTCCGCCGCGCGGCGAGGGGCAACAGCGCCCCGCCCGCGGCCAGGGGGAGAAAAATCCACACCGCGACCGCGTTCATGCCCTCTCCTCCGCGGGCAGCAAATAGACGCCGGTCAGCGCCAGGGCGATGTGCAGCCCGGCCAGCAGCGCGGCAATGAGCAGGGAACGCTCCACGGCGGCGTAAGCGATTTCGAAGCCGGTCAGAGCGGTGAGCCACCCCGCGGCGACCCGCCGCGGCTGCAAGGTGTACCCCAGTTGGAGCATCCCGCTGCCCAGCAGCCAGGCGGCGGCCAGGAGCGTCAACGGCTGGATGCCCGGAATAACTCGCAGCAAATCCGGCAGCAGGGAGGCCGCGGCCAGCAGCACCAGCCCGCCGGTGGTGAGCCGAAAGACCGTCTCGCTCCACCCCGCGGTTGCCTCCGTTCCCTGCGCCGCGCCGAGCAAAATCAAGACTGCCCCCCATCCGGCCAGCACCTTGACCAGCGCCATGCGCGGCGGCCACATCTGCGCCACGAGGTAAGCGGCGGCGGCGTACTGCAAAGCCAGCGCCACCAGCGTGCTGCGCCATCCCCTGCCGGCCAGCAGCCACAATCCGCAAACCGCCAGAAGAGCGACGGCCCAGCCCTGCCAGGCGCTCATCCCGGCAGCCCTCCGGAGAACAGCGCCGCAATCAGCACCAGCAGCAGGACGAGCATCCACAAAAGACCGCTTTCCCCCTCCAGCAGGGCAGCGAGTTCTTGCGAGAGAAGAGTCAGGAAGCGGAAGCCCCCCCACAGGCGGAGGTAGAGCCACTCAAAGGAGAGCAGCCGCGGGAGGAAGCGGGACAGCCCCCCTTTGGGGCGGGGGAGGCGGTCCCCAAAATGCTGCACTCCCCACAGGAGCAGCGCACCTCCCGTCAACCCGGTCAGATGCTCCCAACTCCCGCGCCCCGTCTGGAGAGATTGCCGCGCTCCCAAAAAAATCCCGTTCCCCAAAAGGAGCGCCATCCCCAAAGCGTAGGCGGCGCGCTCGCCGCGGGTCAGGAGGGGGGGCGCGCTCCCTGGCCATATGAAGCGCACATAACCGGCGGTCATCAGGAAATGAATCGCCATCCACACCCAGGCAGCGCCGCCCGCAAGGGGGAG
>DRKV01000185.1 GCA_011051635.1 Chloroflexota bacterium
GACGCGAAGCAGTTCGGCGCGCACTTCGGGCAGAGGACGTTCCCGGATGAGGGCCGCGGCAGCCCGCGGATGGCCTCCGCCCCCGAAGTGACGGGCCACCGCCCCGGCATCCACGTTTTCGCTTATCGAGCGGGCAATCAATTGGATTCCGCCGCGAGTCTCGATGAGCAGGAAGAGTCCGTCCGGTTCGAGCACGTTCCGCAGTTTGTGGGCGATGGTGGAGAGTTCTTCTTCCACCTCGCGGGCATCGGCCTGGCTGACGATGATGGTGTAGCCGTGGATGGTGTGCGTCTGGGCGTTGAGGCTCAATTGCCGGTAGATTTTCTCTTGCGCCAGGGAGAGGGGATGGTTGAGGAATTCCACCGCGAGGGACAGGCTGGCTCCCTGCTCCAGCAGGTAGGCCGCGGCGCGCACGTCCCGCGCCGTCGTGCGGCTGTAGGTCAGCGAGCCGGTATCTTCGTAGATGCCCAGCAGCAGCAAGGTGGCCTGGACGGTGGTCAGCGGAGTGCGGTTGTCTTGCAAAGCCTCCACGAACAGGGTGGTGTTAGCCCCCAGGCTCTCGGTGCATACTTCCCAGTGGGCGGGCAAGCCCTCCCGGCGCTCGTGGTGGTCTATCACCGTGACGGGGGTATCCTCCCGCACCCCCTTGACGGTTACCAGGGATTGGGTGTCCACCAAAGTGATGTGCTCCACCGGCTCGGAAGGCAGGTCGCGGCGCTCCACGAAAGGCAATTCCATCCCGTAAAGGGTCAGGAAGGCGCGCAGATTGCGGTTGAGCCGCGAAGGCAGCACCGGGATGGCTTCCTCATCCAGGAGATGTGCCCCCAGCAATGAAGCCAGGGCGTCGAAATCGGTCTGTTCGTGGGTGAGAATGAGTTTCATGAGCACATTGTACTGCAAGAAACGTGCTCCCCGCAGTTTTTTGTTATAATCCCCCCTAACTTCCTAACTCCCTAACTCTCCAACTCGCACCCCGCATGCCCGCCCTTCCCCTCCCCGAAACCCATCCCTGGCCGTTTGGCACGCCGGAATTGACCGCCGGCCTGCGCCGTCACACGGGAGACCCCGCCCTGCGGATTCTTTCCATCGAAGAGCGGGATATGCCGAACCGCCGCCCTTCTGTGGGGCGCATTCGCGGTCTTCAGGTGAAAGCGGCAGGCGGCACGGGAGCATACACCTTTCATCTGGCGCTCAAAGAGCCGCGGCAGAGCGGCACCACCAGAGCGGGCAGCGCGGGGCCTGCTGTACGCGAAGCCTCCTTCTACCGGGATTTGGCCTCCTACCTGCCGGTACGCACGCCCCGCATCTACGCCCTGGAACCTTCCGGGAAGTGGATTGTCATGGAGTGCTTGCGCGAAGGCCGCCCGCCGGAGACCTGGCAGGCGGATGATTATCTGCGGGCGGTGGAGCAACTGCTCGTCTTGCACGATACCTTTTGGAATCTGGGCGACGATTTGGCGGTGTACGCCTGGCTGGCACGCCCGCTGGATGCTACCCTGGAAGTCCATATCCGCATTGCGGAGGATGCCGCTGCTCGTTTGCTGGCAGTTGCCCCGCAGGAAGCCCGCCAAAAACCGCTCCCCTGGGAGGTTCTCTTGCCCCGTCTGGTAGAGCACGCCCGCGGGATTGCCGCCGTCCTGCGGCAGATGCCCTCCACCCTGTTGCACGGCGATTACTGGCCGGGCAACATCCACATGGACGCGCAGGGACGCCTGGTCGTCTACGACTGGCAGGAAGTGGGCATCGGTCCCGGTCTGCTGGATATGGTCTCTCTGGTGCAGTCCAGCGCATGGTGGTTCCCGAACCTTCCCCTGCCCGCCGAAAGGCTCATCGCTCACTACCGCCAGGGATTGGAGCGCATGACGGGGCAGGCGTGGAGCGACGCGGAGTGGCGTATCTTGTGGGGGCACGGCCTGATGTGGGTCTTCCTGACCCGCTGGCTGGACCTCCTGGCAAGCACCCCTGCCCCTCTCCTGCAGGCGCAGGCCGATGTATTGACCTCCCTGTGGCTTGAACCGATTCATGCCTGTTTGCAGGAATTCTATTCGGAGGCCGAGTGACGGCCAAAACGCGCCGCCATATTTTCATCACACGGGGACGCAGGGAACATGGGGCATTTTTTGTAAAACGCTGTGTTCTCCGTGTCCCTGTGTGATGCGGTGCAGCACGCTTGCGCCGCACAACGAAGATTTGTCGTCAAGCAGACCCGGAGGCCTGAATGCGTATTACCGTCTTTGGCGGTTCCAAACCCAAACCCGGCGAACCAGCCTACGAGGAAGCCCTCACCCTGGGGCAGCTCCTGGGTGCCGCGGGGCACACCGTCCTGACCGGCGGCTACATCGGCACGATGGAGGCCGTCTCCCGCGGCGCAGCGGAGAGCGGTGGGCACGTCATCGGCGTGACCTGTGCGGAAATCGAATCCTGGCGCGGCATCGCCCCCAACCCCTGGGTGCAGGAAGAAATCCGCCGCGCCACCCTGAACGAGCGCCTCCGCACGCTGATAGAAAGTTGCGATGCGGCCATTGCCCTGCCGGGCGGCATCGGCACCCTGACGGAAATCAGCCTCATGTGGTCGCAGATGCAAATTCGCGCTCTCCCGCCCCGTCCCTTGTTGCTCGTCGGCGAGGGTTGGCAGCGCACCTTCGAGGCCTTCTTCGCTTCCCAGAGCGAATACATTGCCCCCGCCGACCGCGCCCTCCTCACCTTCGTCCCCGACGCCCCCCGCGCCGCGGCTCTGGTGGGGAATGGGTGAATGGGTGATTAGGTGACTTGGTGATTGGGTGAATAGGGATTGGGGACTGAGGAGCAGGAATTGGGCGACCCGTCTCCCCATCTCCCCATTTCATCATCTCCCCATTCCCCCATTCCCCCAGTCACCTAGTCCCCAGTCACCTAATCCCCAGTCCAAATCCCCAGTCCCCAATCCCCAATCCCTAATCCCCCTCATGTCCAACGAAAAACTCACCCCCCGTTCCGAAAACTACTCCGAGTGGTACACCCAGGTGGTGTTGCGCGCCGAAATGGCCGATTACGCCCCTGTGCGCGGCTGCATGGTCGTGCGTCCCTACGGCTGGACCCTGTGGGAGAACATCCAGCAGGCTCTCGACAAGCGCTTCAAGGCCACCGGCCACCAGAATGCCGCCTTCCCCCTCTTGATTCCCATGTCCTTCCTGGAAAAAGAGAAACAGCACGTGGAAGGCTTCTCGCCCGAACTGGCCGTTGTGACCGTCGGCGGCGGGCAGACCCTGGAGGAGCCGCTGGTGGTGCGCCCCACTTCCGAGACCATCATCGGGTACATGTACTCCAAATGGATAAAATCCTACCGCGACCTGCCGGTGCTCATCAA
>DRKV01000186.1 GCA_011051635.1 Chloroflexota bacterium
AACACGACCATCGTCCTGCGGATGGTGGGGGACTTCTGGGGACGCCTCAACCCCCGTCTGGCGGCGGCGGCCCGCACTCTGGGGGCTTCCCGTTGGGAGACGCTGCGGCGCATCACCCTGCCGCTGCTCTCCCCGGCGGTGCTGGCGGCTTCCTTGCTCGTCTTCCTCTTCGACTTCACTTCTTTTGGGGTGGTGCTGGTGCTGGGCGGTCCGCAGTACGCCACCCTGGAAGTGGAAATCTACTACCAAACCACCGCCCTGTTCAACCTGCCGCTGGCGGCGGCGCTTTCCCTCCTGCAACTCCTGGCGACCCTGGCTTTGACGGCGGCCTACGCTCGCCTGGCGCGCCGTGTCTCCCGTCCGCTGGAGGGACAGCCTCCCCGCCGCAAACTGCCTTCCCTGCGCTCCTGGCGGGCGCGCCTGTGGGGCGGCCTGACCCTGGGCGTGATTGCCGTGTGGCTGCTCCTGCCCCTGGGGGCGCTGGCGGCGCGTTCGGTGGTGCGTCTGGAGCGCGACCGCGGCCAGTTCGGGGAGGTGCGCCGCGGCCTGACCCTGGATTTCTACCGCGCCCTGAACGAGAACCCGCGCCGCTCCCTGTTCTACGCCCCGCCGGCGACGGCGGTAGCCGTCTCGCTGGGGTACGCCGCGGCTGCCGTGGCGCTCTCCCTGACGCTGGGGCTGCCCGTCTCGTGGGTGCTGGCGAACCGTCCGGATGCTCCCTTTGCGCGCCTGCTTGACCCCCTCCTGATGCTCCCCCTGGGCACTTCGGCGGTCACGCTGGGATTGGGCTTCGTAGTCGCTTTCGGCGCTCCCCCCCTGGATTTGCGGGCTTCGCCCCTGCTGATACCCCTGGCGCACACCCTGGTGGCCTTCCCCTTCGTAGTGCGGAGCCTGACGCCCGCCCTGCACAGCATCCGTCCGCGCCTGCGGCAGGCCGCCGCCGTGCTGGGGGCTTCTCCCCGGCAGGTGGTGCGGCACATTGACCTGCCCCTGGTGGGGCGCGCCCTGCTGGTGGCGGCGGTCTTCGCCTTCACCATCTCCCTGGGCGAGTTCGGCGCTACCTCCCTGTTAGCCCGCCCGGAATATCCTACCCTGCCGGTGGCGATTTACCGCTTCCTCTCGCGCCCCGGCGGGATGAACTACGGGCAAGCGCTGGCCCTGAGCACGATTTTGATGCTCCTCACCGCCGCCGGGATGCTCTTCATCGAGCGCCTGCGTATAGCCGAAGTATCCGAATTCTGATTGCCGGGGCATCCTGCCCTCTCCCCGCTGTAGGACAACTGCTCGCAGTTGTCCTACGAGACGGATTTTGGAGTGCGGAGACACATCTCCGCTTCCACAATTGGCAGCATTTGTGCTTTTGTCACACGGAGCCACGATGAACAGGGAAGCGGGGCATGCACCGCCTCTCACATTTCTTGAGCGCTTCTGGGGTGCGGGAGTGCAGGCAAATGTTGTAGAAGACGGCAGTTGAAACTGCACCAACGTCTGCGAAGTTGCCCTTCGGCAACTGGAATCCAACCTGCGGCGGCAGGTTTTGCAATTGTTGCTGCGACTTCCAGTCGCCAAGGTCGAAATGCATCTACAGGATTTGCTTGCACCCGGGTGCGGCAAATGCTTGACACCTTCCCTACTTCTCTGTATAATCACGGGCGCTTGTTCCTCGGTAGCTCAATCGGCAGAGCGGGCGGCTGTTAACCGCTAGGTTGCAGGTTCGAGTCCTGCCCGAGGAGCCTCCTTGTTCCACAAAACGGGCCACACTCGCCCTACCACCGACGCCCCAGGCCGTGGCCTGAGGCGTTTTGTGTTTAAGTCGGAGACCATCTCATGGCCGCTCTCCCTACCTACATCCCCCTTGACGAAGCCGCCCGGCGGCTGGGCATCCCTTCGGCCCAGTTGCGGCTGCTGGCCGAATCGGGTAAGATAGAAGCAGCCCAATTACCCGATGGAGACGTAATGGTAGACGAGAACGCATTGAAGGATACCGGGGAACTGCCGCGCTATATCCCGATTGAAGACGCCGTGGAGCGTTACGGCCTGGAGGCCAACCGCTTGACGCAACTGGTGGAGAAGGGGGAGTTGACCGCCATCACCACGCCGGATGGGGACGTACTGGTGGATGAAAAACAGATTGAATCGCTGGCACTGGGAAAAGAGCGTTTGCCAGAATACCAAAAATTTGCGCACTTGGCAGGGAACCCGATTTGGCTTGGGAAAGCGTCCAGAATATATGCCATACCCGGCCCAACTATCAGCCGATGGGCAAAAAAAGGACTGGTAAGAATCTTGGGGAAAGATGGTCAGAAGGTACTAATAGATGAGGCCGACATAGCATACTGTGCCGAAATCTACAGACAACGAGGGGGACAAGGAAAATGGCTCTTTAATCCAGATGGAACTCCCTATGAGCCAAAACACAAGAAGACACTAGAGACGGCATAAGCCGTCTTTTTTTTTCAAAAAACCGCTACAAGTTCTCTTGACAAACTTGTAGCGGTTTGCTATACTCACGGCGAGTTGGTTCAGGGCCAACGGGAACCTTAGCAACGCCGCCGTGAGGCGGCAGCCTTCCGGTGGAGGATGCGGTCCAATGCGGGCCAGAACCGGTGACGGCGGGAAAGACCGCTCACCGCCTCAATCGCTCTTTCTTCTCCACGCGGTTGAGGCGGTTTTGTTTACGGGGCGGAAGCCGGTTCTCCCCTCCCCCACCGGCTGGATTTCTTCATTGCGGGTTCGATTCCCGCCCGCCCCCTCCGTCCTGCTCCGGCAGGGCGATGCGTTGTGTATTCATCGGGCGGCCACGGCCTTCGACGAGTACGCTTTCCCCCGTGGCGCAAGGAAAGCACTCCCCGCCATGTCCTGTCGCACTATTACTCCGGAGAACTTCGACCTGGATACACCTCCGCCCCCGCCCGGCAGGAGCATGTGCGTTCCGCTGCTCCTCCTGCCCGAATGGCTGGAGAAACACGGATACGAAGCAACCGCTTACGACCCCCGTCTGGGGTTCATTCTGCGCCCCTCGGCAAGCACTTCTTCTTCAGACCACGCAGATTGACCATGTTTTCCACTCCCACCGTTACACTCCAGCAGGCCAGACTCGTCCCCCCGTCCCCGGCGGGTCCGCAAAAGCCCGTCGCGGACGCCAAAGCCAGAGAAGTGGCCAACTACTTGAAGAAATGGCGCACCGTCCAAGATGTCGCCCGTGCCTTCGCAGGCTGGTACAACATCAACGACGTGCGCCGTTTCGTTGCCTATATGGCACGCCAGTACCGTCAGGATGGCCTGCTGCGCTACGCCGAACCGCCCCGCGAAGAGCGGGAAGAACGGCTCTACTTCGCCGTCATGGTGTGGCTCAACAAGCGCATCATCGAAGGGCAATACGACGACGCCCTGGGGGATTTGTACATGGCCGTGGGCTACCCCAACAAGGATGCAGGGCAGTTCTTCACCCCCTACCCCCTGGCCCGTCTGGTGGCCGAAATGCAGATGCCCGACACCCGCGCCGAGGCCAAAGCCATCGCCCGCACCAATCCCGAAGGCAAAATGACCGTCGTTGACCCGGCCTGCGGCAGCGGCGTGATGTTATGCGCCGCCTGGGAAGTGGCCTTACAACGCGGCTATGACGACCTGGTCGCCCTGTACGGCCAAGACATCGACCCCTACTGTGTGACCATGACGCGCATCAACCTCATCATGCGCCAGGAACTGACCGCCCTGCGCCGCGGCGCAGAACAGATTCAGGTCATCCAGATGCTGGAAGCAATCGTTCATGGTGACACGCTGGAAGAGAAATGAAACTCACCCCTGCACAGAAAAGATTACTGAGTATCGCCAGAGGCATGGCCGACCTGGGTTTACCCGGGGCGCGCGTCCCCGAGGGATTCGAGCGGTGCTTCACGGTTTCGGATATCGCTACCAATGGGCACCAGGTACGCACCCTGCTGGCACTCGTCCAAAAGGGCGTCATTGAACCCGTGGGCATCTTACACCGCCACGGGACGAATGAAGTTATTCTGCGCATCGTTCAGGAGGTCAAATGACCACTTCTCTGACTGCCTACTACGCCCCCGTCTTCGTTCCCTTGCAGGGCGGCTGCTACTTCGCCGCCGGGCAGGTGCCCCAGTGGCAGCAGCGCTTCCGCCTGCTGGTCAACCTGGCCGTAGCCGTGGCCAACGACCCCCAGGCCCCCGCAGACCTGCGGGACTACTGCCGCCGGACGCTGCTGGAACCCGTCGGGGAACAGACCGGCGTCATTCACATCGAGCGGGAGGCCGAAGGATGACCCAGCAAGCCGCCCTCACAACCGAGCGTCTCCGCTTGGGGCAGAAGGTCTCCACGCCCAACGGCGAAGGCATCTTCTGGCATTACATTCAGGAGAAAGACGGCTCCCTGAAGGCGACAGTGTGCCACCCGAAGGGGACGGTCGCCCCCGACGTATTGCGTACCATCCCGATGCCCGGAGCGCCGCACAAGAACTACGCTCCCGATGCCAAC
>DRKV01000187.1 GCA_011051635.1 Chloroflexota bacterium
ATCCGCCCGTTTTCCGCTGGGAACCCAGCCCCACCGCCACCGACTATTTTCTGCAATTGCGACCGATGCTCGACAGCGAAAATCCCGATTGGAACACCAGTTACGGCGAAAACCTGACCGCAGCCGAAGCCGGCTGTGCGGACGGCGCGCACGATTGCGTCTTCACCGTCACCACCCGCCTGCCGCTTGGACGGTATGTGTGGTGGATATTGCCCTCCAACGACACCCACGGCGGCGTGTGGAGTCGGCGCGGCTATTTTTCGGCGGTGCAATATCCGCCCGACACAACCTATCAGCCGATTACCGCCACCACCCCAACCATGCCCGGCTATCTGGCATCCATCATTGATACCACAACTTCCACCCGCATCAAACGCATCACCCAACCGGATGCGGCGCACTACGGTTCAGAGCCCCCAACCCATTCGTATTCGAAAAATCAACCCTGGAACGCCGATGCCACCCTGTACAAATTTTACACCGTCGCCGTCTATGACGCCGAGACGCACGAACTGGTTCAGGAATTGCCCGGAGGGGATTTGTACGAAAGTTTCTGGTCGAACACCAACCCCGATTTGCTGTACAGTTTCCGCACCGATGGCACCATCAGAACCTACTCCATTTCAACCGCGCAAACGGAAGATTTGTACCAGTTGAGCGGCTACGACACGGTGAGATTAGGTCCCGGCGAAGGGAACATTGACATTCACGACAAATTTGTTGCGCTGGCGGGAAAACGGGGGACGGATTTCGATGTGATTGTGTTCGACCTGCAAAAGGAAAGGATTGCCGCCACCAAAACGTTCACCGATGCGTGGGGCGCGGGCAGTTTGTCGCTGGCGGAACACATAGACTGGGCATCGGTGTCGCAATCGGGGGATTATGTGGTCGTCAGTTGGAACACCGGCGCGCCGTGGGATGTTCAGCCCTTCAACGGGCATTTCGGCGTCGAAGTTTACAACGCCGCCGATATGACTTTCCAGCGGCGGTTGGTTCGATATGGCAACCACGGCGATTTGTGTTTTTCGCCGACGGGCGAAGAGATTTACGCCCAGTTTTGGGGCGACAACGGCACGATTAACGCCTACCATCTGGACGACGGGCAAATTGACGTGATTCAAACCCATGCGGATTTCGGCACGGGGGATGCCCATTTGTCGTGCCGAAACATTCTGCGCCCCGGATGGGCGTATGTCAGCACCGACAAATCGAAGGGCGGGATGGTCGTGGCGGTGAAACTGGATACCAGCGGAACCGTCGAGTATTTCGGGCATCATTTCAGCAGCGCTGCCACTTACAAGAAATCGCCGATGCCCGTTCCCGCGCCCAATGGCAGCCCGGTGATGTTCAAAAGCGATTTCGGCGATGACAGCGACCCAAACGAAGCCTACTCTTTTGAGGCCTCATTTTATGAAGGTCGCTATCAAATCTGCCTGCCGCTGGTTTTGCGTTGAACTTGGCCCCCGTCAGGGTCCGCCCATCGGGTTGGGGAGACGGCCTGATACCCCAGCCGGTATCCGCCTGCGCCCCGGGGACCGGCTTGCCAGCGCGGGGGACTGGAACTCCCCCGCTGCCAGGCAGGAAGTCCGCTTTGCGAACTTGAGGGCATCAGGGCAGGGGTTCCAGCTCTGCCCGCAAGGACGATGCACCCATTTCTCTGCAAAACGTGGGCGCATCCCTGTAGGACAACTGCTCGCAGTTGTCCTACTCTGCAAAACGTGAACCCTTCCCCGCTCCATCCCCGACGAAGGAAGCGCCGCCCGCGGGCGGCGCTTCTGCGTTTCTGCTATTCCCATCTGTGTGATACGGTTCAGAACAGGCTCCTCATTGTATTTCTCAACGCGAAGTCGCAAAGGCGCAGGGAAAAACGGTCTCTCTTTGCGTCCCGGCACCTCTGCGTTTCACAATGCTTGCGCTGCCGTGTTGCTTTGAACCACTTCCTCAATACATCCCCGGCGGGACGACCCGCCCGGTGGCAATCAGAATGAACATCCCCACGATGCACACCTCCATGAAGAGCATCACGGAGAGCACCAGCCGCTGCGGAGGCGTCAGGCCTAACCCGCCGCCGGAGACGCGCCGGCTGCGCCTGTGCGCCCGCGGCGAGGCGGCTACGGGGGCGGAACTCTCCATGAAATCGCCGCCGTCCTCTTCGTCATCCACAAAGAAATCTTCGTTACGGAATTCATCTAAGCCCATCACAGCCTCCGTTTCTCGTACACGGGTGAATTTTCACCCAAACCGCCGATAACCTGACAAAACGTGCCGCTATGTTCTCATCACACGGAGACGCAGGGAACACAGGGCATTTTTTAGTGAAACGCTGTGTTCTCTGTGCCCCTGTGTGGTGTGCCGCGCTTCGCCTCACTCCGCCCGCAAACTGAGTTCGCCCAGGTGCAGCGTGAGCACGCCCCCCCTGGCCTCGCGCATCCGCAAAGCGCCGTCCTCCGACAGACCCAGCAGAAGGCCGGTTGCAAGGCGCGTGCCGTTCTGCTCGATGACCACCGCCTGCCCGCGATAGGCCAGCAGGTCTTCCCAGGTCTGCAAGAAGGCGGGCGAATCCAGGCGCCCAACCCAGGCGACAAATCGGCGCAAAACCTCGTATAATAGCGGGGTGCGTTTGAGGGGACGCCCCGCGCTGCTCTCCACATCCCCCGCCGGGAAGCGCAACGGGACGCCCCGGGGCACAGCCCCAGCCCGCACGTTGAGGCCCATACCGACCACGGCGTAAGCCCAGCGGTCGCCCACCCAGGCCGTCTCGACCAGGACTCCGGCCACCTTGCGCCCCTCCAGCAGGACGTCGTTAGGCCACTTGACCGCCGCGGGCAGTCCGTAAGCCTCGCGCAGTGCCAGGCAGATGCTCACCGCGCCCAGGCCGGAGAGACGCAGGGAAAAATCTTGCCCGGCGGCCCCCGCCTGCGGGCGCACCACCACGCTGACGGCCAGAGATTTCCCCGCGGGCGTGTACCAGCGCCGCCCGGCCCGTCCCCTGCCGGCGGTCTGCTCGTCGGCAACCACAATCGAAAGGTGCGGCGCGCCGCTTTCCGCTCTCCGCACGGCCTCCTCGTTGGTGGAGCCGACCCGCGGCAGAAAGTGAATCTCGCCCAGCGGCAGTTCCGCCAGGGCGCTCTCCAGCGTGCGCGCATCCATGCGTTGATTGTACCGCAAAACCTCCCGGGAGAAAAAACATGTCCGTTGTATCCGTCTCACACATCGCTAAGCGTTTCGGCAAAGTCCGCGCCGTAGATGATGTCTCGTTTAGCGTGGAAGGCGGCGAAATTTTCGGGATGCTCGGCCCCAACGGGGCGGGCAAGACCACCTCCATCCGCATCATGCTGGACATCTTCAAGCCCGACCGCGGCAGGGTGGAAATCTTCGGCGGCCCGATGACGGAGGAGAAGAAGGAGCGCATCGGCTACATGCCTGAGGAGCGCGGTCTGTACCAGGACGCCCCTCTGGAACGCGTCCTGCGCTACCTGGCAGCCCTCAAGGGGCTGCGCGGCGCGGAGGCTTCCCGGCGGCTGAAAGACTACATGGAGCGCTTCGACCTCTACGCCTACCGCAGGAAAAAGGTCAAGGAACTCAGCAAGGGGATGCAGCAGAAAGCCCAAATCATCGCCACCATTGCCCACCACCCCGACCTGCTCATTGTGGACGAACCCTTCAGCGGCCTCGACCCCGTCAACACGCAGATGGTCAAAGACCTGCTGGACGAACTGCGCCGCGGGGGAACCGCCATCATCATGTCCACTCACATGATGCACCAGGCCGAAGCCCTGTGCGACCGCATCCTGCTGATTGACCACGGGAAGGTGATGCTCTACGGGACTTTGGAGGACATCCGCCGCCCCTACATGGGGAACACCCTCCTGGTGCGGACTCCCGTAGAGTTGCCTGCCCTCCCCGGGGTCTCGGCAACCCGCATGAAGAACGGCACGTGGCGGCTCACCCTGGAAGGCGGCGCTACCCCCCAAAGCGTGCTGGAATCTCTGGTAGCGGAGCGTATCCCCGTGGAGCACTTC
>DRKV01000188.1 GCA_011051635.1 Chloroflexota bacterium
CGCGACATGGGTGCAGGCAAATGTTGTAGAAGACGGCAGTTGAAACTGCACCAACGTCTGCGAAGTTGCCCTTCGGCAACTGGAATCCAACCTGCGGCGGCAGGTTTCGCAACTGTTGCTGCGACTTTCGCGTAGCACCCCCGCAAGGGGGCCAGTCGCCGGGGCCGAAACGCATCTACAGGATTTGCTTGCCCCCCCGTCATTTTTTCATTGACGATTCGCGCCGGTTCATGGTATCATGCGGCGCGCAAAATCAACCTTTGTCTAAACGGAAAGGAGCCACAACATAAGCGCAGGAAACTTTCGAGTCAACCGATACATCCGCGCCAGGGAAGTCCGCCTGATTGGGCCTGACGGCACAAACCACGGCATCGTCCCGATTGCAGAAGCGCGCCGGATAGCGGAAGAGGCCGGGCTGGACCTGGTAGAGGTCTCCCCCAACGCCAAACCGCCCGTGTGCCGGGTGATGGACTTCGGCAAGTTCATTTACGAACGCAACAAGAAAGAACGCGAAGCCAAACGGACGCAGAAGAAAGTCGAAATCAAGGAAATTCGTCTGCGCCCCAAAACCACCGAGCACCACCGCGGTTTCAAAGTCCGGGACGCCCGCAAATGGCTGCAATCCGGCATGAAAGTCAAAGTCACCATCCAGTTTCGCGGGCGGGAAGTCACCTACCCCGAAATCGCGATGGAGGACATGAAAGAAATCGAGGAAGCGCTCTCCGATGTCGGGGTGGTGGAGCAACGCCCCAACATGGAGGGGCACCGCATGGTCATGATTCTGGCCCCCATCAAGCAGAAAGGGGCCAAGAAGAAGTAACTTGCGCCTCGTCTCCTGCAATTTCACGCTGGCGTTCCCTTTCAGACAGGTTGAGAGATAATCTATCCCCCCGCGTCGCTCAGACGCGGTATTTTATGGTATAGGAGTTGTAAGGTGCCTCGCAAACAGAAAAAAGGCAAGTACAAACTGAAGACGCACAAGGCAACCGCCAAGCGCTTCCGGGTCACTGGCTCCGGGAAACTGGTGCGTACCAAAATCGGCAAGGGACACCTGCGCCGCAACACTTCCAAGCGCACAAAGCGCCTCTTCACCCGCATGGTGGAAGTGAAAAGCAGCGGCATGGTCAAGCGCGTCCATCGCCTGGCCCCCTACCTGACGAAGTACAAAGCCAACCCCAACGCCCGCACAGGCCAGACCAACAAATAACGTCCGCCCCATCCCGGGGCAAGTCTCAATCACCCTCCCCCGATGGAGGGCATTCATGCGGCTATTGGGTGTACCAAACGGACAGCCCGCCTGTCGGCGCCCAACGGTTCGCAGGAGGTAAGCAATGACTCGTGTAAAAACTGGTTTTACCCGCCGTCGTCGGCACAAGAAGATACTCAAACTGACCAAAGGTCAGTACGGCACCAAGCACCGCTTGTTCCGCCGGGCCAATGAGGCCATGCTCAAAAGTCTGTGGTATGCCTACCGCGACCGCCGCGTCCGCCGGCGCGACCTGCGCCGCCTGTGGATTACGCGCATCAACGCCGCGGCCCGCCAGAACGGCACCACCTACAGCCGGTTGATTAGCGCCATGAAGCGCGCCGACATCGCCATCAACCGCAAGATGCTGGCCGACCTGGCCGTGCGCGACCCCGAAGCCTTCGCCGCCGTAGTCAAGAAGGCAACGGGAGCGTAAGCCCTCCCATACCCGATGAAACCGGCAGGCGCTCCCCTGCCGGTTTTTGGTTTAATGCTACAATCACTTCATGGCTCTCCTCACCCACACCTTCCCCCCCGACCACACCTTCGAAATCGTCCGGGGCGACATCACCGCCCAGGACGTGGACGCCATCGTCAACGCCGCCAACGCCCGCCTGATGCACGGCGGCGGCGTGGCAGGAGCGATTGCCCGCAAGGCCGGCCCCGCCCTGGAGGAGGAAAGCCGCGCCTGGGTGCGGCAGCACGGCCCGGTCACCCCGGAAAACCCGGCCTGCACCACCGCCGGGAACCTGCCCTGCCGCTACGTCATCCACGCCGTCGGCCCCGTATGGCGCGGCGGCACCCGCGGCGAAGACGAAGCCCTGCAAACCGCGGTGCGCGCCTCCCTGCGCCGCGCCGCCGAACTCGGCCTGCACTCCCTGGCGCTGCCCGCCATCTCCACCGGCATCTTCGGCTTCCCCATGCAACGCGCCGCCCGCCTGACCCTCTCCACCATCGCCGCCTACTTCGCCCGCTACCCCGATTCTCCCCTCACCCTCGTCCGACTGGTGCTCTACGACCGCCGCGCCGCGGAAACCTTTCTCGACGCCTGGCGCGCCCTGAACCCGGCATGACTCATCCCCTCACCTCCCCCAGGAACCCCCGCATCCAGCGCATCCGCGCCCTCCAGAACAGCCCCAAAGCCCGCCGGGAGGCCGATGCCTTCGTCGTCGAGGGCATCCGCCTGCTGGAAGAAGCCCTCCGTGCCGACTTGATGCCCGAAACGCTCCTGGCAGTAGAAGAATTGCCGCCGCGGGCCGCCGCGCTGGTGGAAGCCTACCGTGCCCGCGGGGTGACTCCGTTATGGGTCACGCCCCGCGTCTTTGCGGCGGCCAGCGACACGCGCACCCCCCAGGGGCTGCTTGCCGTTTTTCCAAAGACCGCCCTGCCTTTGAAGGCGAAGCCCGATTTTCTCCTCCTTTTGGATGGCATCCGTGACCCCGGAAACCTCGGCACGATTTTGAGAACCGCCCTGGCCGCCGGCGTGGACGGCGTCCTGCTCCCCCCCGGCAACGCCGACCCCTACGCCCCCAAAGTCGTCCGCGCCGCGATGGGAGCGCACTTCCGCCTGCCGCTGGTACAGCCCGCCTGGGAGGCCCTCCCCGCCCTGCTGGGCGGTCTGCCCCTCTACCTGGCCGAAGCGCGGCGCGGCATCCCCTACACCGAAGCCGACTTCCGCTCCCCCTGCGCCCTGCTAATTGGGGGCGAAGCCGCCGGCCCAGGCGCCGCCGCCCGCGCCCTGTCCACCCGAAGCGTCCACATCCCCATGCCCGGCCCCGCCGAATCGCTCAACGCCGCCGTGGCCGCCGCCGTCCTCCTGTTCGAAGTCGTCCGGCAGCGGGGGAGGGTGGACGGTGGACGGTGGACGGTAGACGGTGGACGGTAGACCGTGGACAGTAGACCGTGGACGGTGGACGGTGGACGATTGACGACGGACGCCTGACCACTGACACCATACGCTGTACCCTGTACGTTGTACCCTGTACGTTTCCCCCATGAACATCCGCTCTATCACCGTCTTTTGCGCTCCCGGCTGGCCGCCTGAGGAGAGCGTCCTGCAAAGTGCAGGCGCTTTCGCCGACGCGGCCCGCCGCGCCTTCACCGCCGCCGGTTACAGCGTGCAAACCCTCCGTCTGGCGCTGCCACCCTTCCCTCAATGGCTGCCGGAGGAGGCCGACGCCCCCGCCGCAGCCCAAAGCCTGGAAGCCGCGGCTCGCGCCGAAGGTTTCGAGTATCTTTCCCTCGGCCCGGCGCTCCCGGCCCACCCGTGGAGTTACCGCCGCATCCCCGGCATCATCGCCGCCACCGAAGCGACCTTTCTCGGCGGGGTAATCGCCTCGCCGCACGGAGGGATGGCGCTCGCCGCGGTGCGCGCCTGCGCCGAGACCATCCACGCCCTGGCCCCGCAGCAGGAGAACGGCTTTGCCAACCTGTACTTCGCAGCCCTGGCAAACGTCCCGCCGGGCGCGCCTTTCTTCCCCGCCGCCTACCACGACGGCAACGGGATGGCCTTCGCCCTGGCGCTGGAGGCCGCAGACCTGGCGGTGACGGCCTTCGAAGGCGCGGCTACGCTGGCCGCAGCGCGGGCCTCCCTGCTGGATGCCATGCAGGAACACGCCGCCGCCTTGAGCGGGGTCGCCGAAATCCTGACCAACCGCTTCGAGGCGCGCTTCGGCGGGCTGGATTACTCCCTGGCTCCCTACCCGGAGCGCGCCCGCTCGCTGGGCGCGGCGCTGGAGGCGCTGGGCGTGCCCGCCCTGGGGGGACACGGCTCGCTGGCGGCGGCGGCTTTCCTGGCCGAGGCCATAGACCGGGCGGAATTCCCGCGCACCGGCTTCAGCGGGCTGATGCTCCCCGTGCTGGAAGACTCCGTCCTGGCGGAACGCGCCGCCCAGGGCGTGCTGGGGGTCAAGGACATGCTGCTCTACTCGGCGGTGTGCGGCACCGGTCTGGATACTCTCCCCCTGCCCGGCGATACCGGCGTGGAACGCTTGTACGCCATCCTCCTGGACGTGGCGGCGCTCTCGACGCGGCTGGGCAAGCCCCTCACGGCGCGTCTGATGCCCATGCCGGGCAAGGCCGCCGGGGACGAAATCGCGTTCGATTTTCCCTACTTCGCCAACAGCCGCGTCCTGCGGGCGGAGGCGGCCCCTTTGCGCGGGCCTCTGGGGGGTGCAGAAACCATCCACCTGCGTACCCGCCCAAAGGGAGTCTGAACCTGGCGGGTAAATCAGATATAGCGGGTAAGAAATATCAAGGCAAGCGCGTCTATCGGGTGTTGGTCAATCCGTACCTCATCCAAAAGGAGAAACAAGAGA
>DRKV01000189.1 GCA_011051635.1 Chloroflexota bacterium
AGGCCGCACAATTCGCGGCCCTATTTCGTGCTGTTCGTGTCTACTCGCGGAGCGGCTGGCAGCGGGGACAGAAATGCGTGCTGCGCTGCCCGACGATGATGCGCCGGATGGGGGTCCCGCAGGTGTGGCAGGGCTGGCCGGTGCGCTGATAGACCTGAAAGGTGTTCTGGAACCCGCCGCCGCGATACACCCAGTCAATCGAAGCCCCGTTCTGGCGCAGCCCTTCCCGCAGGACGAAGCGGATGGAATCCAACAAGGCGGCGGCCTCCTGCACCGTCAATGTATTGGCTATGCGCAGGGGATGGAGGTGCGCCCGATGCAGAGCCTCGTCCGTGTAGATGTTGCCCAGCCCGGCCAGGAAGGTCTGGTCGAGGAGGAGGGGTTTGAGACGACGGCGGCGCGGGTGCAGGCGAGCGTAGAAATCGGTAACGGTAAAGGCCTCGTCCAGAGGCTCCGGGCCGAGTTTATCCAGCCAGGGAGCAGGGTCTTCCACCAGCCAGAGGCGCCCGAACTTGCGAGCATTATTGAAGCCCAGGCGGTACCCGCTGGAAAGGTCGAAGATGACGCGGTGGTGGCGGTGCGGAGGCTCTTCCAGCGGCTCCAGCCACAGGTCGCCGCTCATCCGCAAATGGATGAGGAGCACATCCCGGCTGAGGTTGAGGCGCAAATACTTGCCGCGCCGCCCCAGGGACAGGATTTCCTGTCCGGTAACGCGGGCCACAAAAAGGGCGGCATCCGGCTCAGCGACGGTACGCTCCCACAAGACCTGTGCTCCCGTGATGCGCTGTCCGGGCAAAGGAGGCCCGCCCCGGCGTCCTTCGGCCAGCAGGCGGCGGATGGTTTCCACTTCAGGGAGTTCGGGCATTATTCGTCAAACATCTCGCCGACGCTGCGACCTTCGTGTACCCGCCGGATGACCTCCCCCAGCAGGGGGGCCACGGAAAGCACCGTCAACTTGTCGCCCAGACGGTTGCGCTTCTCGACGGGGATGGGAACCGAATCGGTGGTGATGATTTCCCTGATGGGCAATTGCGCCAGACGATCAACGGCGGGACCGGAGAAAATGGGGTGAACGAAGACGGTGTACACCTCCCGCGCCCCGTTCGCCTTGAGGACGCTGACAGCCTGGCTCATGGAACCGGCGGTATCCACCTCGTCGTCCACCAGGATGACATCACGCCCGGCCACATCTCCAATCAGGGTGAGGGCTTCGGCGGAGGCATCGTTCCCCTTGCGGCGTTTCTCGATGAAAGCCATCGGAGCGTCAATTTCAGCCGCGAAGTTACGCCCTTTCTTGGCGAAGCCGAGGTCCACCGTAACCACCACGGGGTCCTTCATCCGACTCTTCTTGTCGGCCACATACTCGGAAAGCAGATGAAAGGCGGTGAGCACGTCGCCGGGGATGGAGAAAAAGCCCTGGATTTGTCCGGCGTGCAAGTCGAGCGTGATGTAGCGGTCGGCTCCGGCAATCTCAATCATGTCGGCCACCAGCCGGGCGGTGATGGGGACGCGGGGCTGGTCCTTCTTGTCGGAGCGGCCATAGCACAGGTACGGCACAACTGCCGTAATGCGGGCTGCCGAATCCAGGCGCAGGGTTTGCAACATGATGAGCAGTTCCATCAGGTTGCGATGCACCGGGGCGGAGGTGGTCTGGATGACATACACATCCTGCCCGCGCACGCTCTTGTGCAATTTCACCATCAGGTTGTCGTTGGGGAAGTGGAAGACATCCCGTCCGCTGAGCGGCAGGTCGAGATAGTCCGCGATGGATTGCGCCAAGACAGGGGAGGCCGTGCCGGCGAAGAGTTTGATTTCACCGTACATGGCAGTGGGTTCGCGATGAGGGCGGGAAGTGGACATGGGAGAAGAAGTTGCGGAGTTGCGGGTTGCGGAGTTGCGGGTTGCGGAGTTGCGAGGTTGCGGGTTAGGGGGTTGCGAGGTTGGAGGGTTGCGGGGCGAGGAGGGCTTCGACGGCCTGGCGGGGGGAGAGTTCCCTGGCGACGAGGCGCTCGAGGATTTCTCCGTAACGCCCGTTGGGGAGCGTGGCGCGCCAGCGGGCGACCAGCGCGGCCTGGAGGAGGGTATCCAGTTCGTTTTGCAGGCGGACGCGCTCGCGGCGGTTCCAGTCCCCTGTCTGGCGGAGGAACGTCCCGTGGCGGGCGATTTGCTCCGTCAATTCCGCGATGCCCTCCCCCTCCGTCGCTACCGTGCGCAGCACCGGGGGAATCCAGAGTTGGGCCTCGGGTTGGGGGGCGGCAGGGGCCTCCACCATCATCACCTGCCCGTGGTGGTGGAAAACACGCCGGGTAGGGTGCGCCAGTTGGAGCATGTTCTTCAGGGCGCGCTCGGTGTTCTCCACGCCGGGGCGGTCGGCCTTGTTGACCACCAGAATATCGGCAATCTCCAGGATGCCGGCTTTGATGGCCTGGATGTCGTCACCCAGGCCGGGAGCCTCCACCACCAGGGTGGTGTGCGCCAGGCGGGCGATATCCACCTCGGCCTGCCCCGCCCCAACCGTCTCAATCAGGATGATTTCGTAACCGGCGGCGTCGAAAGCCTGCACCACGCCAGCCGTGGCAATCGCGATGCCCCCCAGCGCCCCGCGGGAAGCCATCGAGCGGATGAAGACGCCGGGGTCTCCGGCCAAATCCCGCATCCGGATGCGGTCTCCCAGCACCGCCCCTCCCGTGAAAGGGCTGGAGGGGTCAACGGCGACCACGGCTACTTTGCGCGGGGCGCTCCCGTTGGCGGGATGCCGGTAGAAACGCGCCAGTTGATTGACGAGGGATGACTTCCCCGTACCCGGCGCGCCAGTGATGCCAATCAGATGCGCCCTGCCGGTGTGCGGGAAAAGTTCGTCCAGTGCGGCGCGCCCTTCGGGGGTGCCGTTTTCGATGTGGGTGAGCAGGCGCGCCAAAGCCAGGCGCTTGCCCGCCAAAACGTCAGTGGTCAGGTTCATGAGTCAGGCAGCAGGCGCGATGGAAAGCGCGTTGTGAATGTCACGGATGATGTCTTCGGTCAGCGTTCCGGGACCGTACACCCCCGTCACGCCCAGTTCCATAAGGGCAGGCACGTCCTCGTCGGGGATGATGCCGCCCACGAAGACCTTGACGTGTTCCATGCCGTATTCCTTGAGAAGTTCCAACACGCGGGGCACGAGCGCCATGTGCGCGCCGGAAAGAATGGAGAGGCCGATTACGTCCACGTCCTCCTGCAGGGCGGCCTCGGCAATCATCTCCGGCGTCTGGCGCAGGCCAGTGTAAATCACTTCCATGCCCGCATCCCGCAAAGCGCGCGCCACCACCTTCGCGCCGCGGTCGTGCCCGTCCAGGCCAGGCTTGGCTACCAACACGCGAATCTTCTTTTCCGTCATACGACCTCCGTCATGGGGAGAATGTTAGGGGAAGCATTGTTCCGATTATACCGCAAGGGAGACAGCCGCCGGACGGAAGGCCGACCCCCTGACCTTTGCGCCCTGGCAACTTGGCGTTGAATCAAAACGCGGGGAACGCGGGTTGCGCCGATGCCCGCTGATTGGCACGGAAAAATGTTACAATGGGAATGTTCATTTCTCTCTTTTAAGGAGGTAACCCCCATGAGCGACTTTCCCGGCAAAGGCAAAGTAGCCGTTCTCAAAACCAGCCCCGAAACCGTGCTGGATGACTATGAAAAATTGATGAAACTGGCCGATTTCGAGGCCGCCCTGCCCAAAGACACCCGCGTTGGACTGAAAATCAACATCTCCTGGCAAACCTGGTATCCGGCCTGCTCCACCACTCCCTGGCAACTGGAGGGCGTCATCCGTACCCTGCAAAGGGCGGGCTACGAGGACCTGGTGGGCGTCCACAACGACACCGTGGTGGTCAACACCGAGGACGGCGAACGCAACAACAAACACAAATTCGTCACCGACAAGTACAACGTTCCCTGCCTGTACCTCTACAACGAAGACTTCGAATGGGTGCAGTACACCCCCAAAACGCGCCCCTACCGCGTCCTGGACAAGGTCTACCCCCAGGGCGTCTTCATTCCCAAAGCGCTGGTAGGGATGAGTATGATTCAACTCCCCACGGTCAAGACCCACGTCTTCACCACCATCACAGGGGCGATGAAAAACGCTTTCGGCGGCCTGCTGCACCGCAACCGCCACTGGACCCACTCCGTGATTCACGATACGCTGGTGGATTTACTGACCATCCAGCAGGAAATCCACCCCGGTTTGTTCGCCGTGATGGACGGAACTTTCGCGGGAGACGGCCCCGGCCCGCGGGCGATGCGCTGGCACGAGAAGGACATCCTCCTGGCCTCGGCGGACCAGGTCGCGATTGATGCGGTTTCCGCCAAATTGCAGGGATTCGACCCGATGAAGATTCGCTTCATCCGCCTGGCGCACGAGGCCGGCCTGGGCATCGGCGACCCGCGGCAAATCGAAATCGTGGGTTACGACATCAATCAGGAACTCCCCTGGCATTTCGTCCAGGAGGACACCTTCGCCAGCCGCGGCCAGAAGATGATTTACCACGGGCCGCTCAAGCCGCTGGAGAAACCCTTGCTGCAATCCCCGCTCGTCCCGTGGAGTTACTTCGCCAGCAACTTCTACCACAACGTCTACTGGTATCCCTTCGTGGGACGCCCGCGGGTGGAGGCCGCCCTGCGTACCAAATGGGGACGCCTGTTCAAGGAATACGGCGACGGTGAAGTGGTCATGCCCGGCATGGAGCCGAAGACCGTCGCCCAGGCCGTCGCCGGACTGACAGTCATGGCCGTCCTCGGCATGGGGCTGGCCGCTATGCAGGGAAGAGGAAAGGGAGAGGAAGGCTAGAAGGGAGGGGAAACGGAGGCGAAATTGCCTCCGTTTTTTGTCACAGTCGCACGAGGAGGTGCACCATGTCCATTGCAAACACCCGCTTCAGGAAGATAGTCCATCTGACCGCCGTATTCACCCTGTTGGCCGCGGCGTTCTTCCCGGCCTCATGGCAGGGAAGCGTCCGGCCTGCATCCGCCCACATAGACGCTCCTGCTCCCCAAACGGCGGGAGAAAAACCGCCGCAGGAACCGCCCGCCCCCCACGACGACGACAAGCCGGGGGATACGGAGGTAGATAGTTCCTTCCTGCGCGCCCCTCGCGCCCCCGTGCAGGCCGGTCTGGTGGGGGGCACCTGGGCTCCGCAAGGCCCCAGCCCGATATATTACGGGCAGGTAGAGGGAATCTCCAACTCCGAAGTCGTCGGCGCCGCGCACGTCGTCGCCGCCCACCCCACCGACCCCAACATTTTGTACATCGGCACCACCAACGGCGGCATCTGGCGCACCACCGACGCCCAGTCGTCCAGCCCCACCTGGGTTCCCTTGACCGACGACAAAGCATCCCTCTCCATCGGGGCGCTGGAGTTCGACCCCGCCGACCCCAACCTGATGCTGGCCGGCATCGGGCGCTACAGTTCTCTGTCCCGAGCGGGCGGCCCCCGTGCCGGCCTGCTCTACAGCATGGACGGCGGCCTGACCTGGATAGAAGTGGTCGGCGGCGGGAGCGGCGTTTCGCTCATCGGCAAAAACGTCTCCGGCGTGGCCCCCCGAGGCCCCACCTTCGTTCTTTCGGTAGACTATGCCGATGCCTTCACGTGCGGCAATATCGGCCTGTTCCGCAGCACGGACGGGGGCGGCACATTCTCCAAAGTCGGGCCTCCGGGAACCGCCTTCGATTTGGCGGGCGACCCCCTGGCCCCGGGCGACCTTTACAGCGGCCTGACCTACGTCTCCCTGTGTACCGGAGGCTCTTTGAGCAACGGCATCTACAAATCCAGCGACACCGGGGCCACCTGGAACAAGGTCAGCAACCCGGTGATGGATGCCCTGATTGTGGACGGCACGACCAATAACATCGAAATCGCCGCTCGCGGCGGAATCGTGTATGTCAACATCATCCAGAATGGACGCTCGGCGGGCATCTTCTACTCCACCGACGGCGGGGCCACCTGGACGCAAATGGACTTGCCCCTCATTCCGGTCGGCTCGACGGATACGATTGCCAACGTCGCCCCCGGCAGCCCCATCGGGATTACCACCACCGCCAACCCGCACGGCCTCTCCACCGGCGACATGGTGAAAATCCAGGGCGTGACGGGCACGACGGGGGCCAACGGCCTGCACCGCATCACCGTAACCGGCGCAAACACTTTCACGCTGGACGGCACCAACGACTCGACGGCCTGGGGCGGCGGCGGAACCTGGCAAGAAGTGGTGGGAACAAATCCCGGAGGACAGGGAGGCATCCATGCTTCTCTGCGGGTAGACCCCGCAACGCCCACCACCGTCTACATCGGCGGCGACCGGCAGGAAGGGCCGTTCCCGAATTACATCGGGGCGACGACTTATACAGGCAGTTTGTTCCGCGGCGATGCCACCGTAGCCCCCGCGGGAGGCGCACCTTCTCCCCAGTGGGACCACCTGACCCACTCCAACAGCGTGAGCGGAATCCCCAACGGCGGCACAGCCAGTTCCAGCGCGCCCCACGCCGATTCCCGCGAGATGGCAATCGACGCCAACGGGGACCTCATCGAGACGGACGACGGCGGCATCTACCGCCGCACATCCCCCCAAAACAACACTGGCGACTGGTATTCCCTCAACGGGAACCTCCAGATTACCGAGATACACAGCGTGGCTTACGATGCGCTCTCGGATGCGCTCATCAGCGGCAACCAGGATAACGGCGTCTCCTATCAGCCCACCAGCGGGGCATCCGTCTGGTACATCCTCTCCGGCGGAGACGGCGGCGACGTAGCGGTGGACAACATCGCCCTGGCCGCCAGCAATCAGTCGGTGCGCTATTCCAGTTCTCAATACCTGGGATGGTTTCGGAGAACCGTCTGGGATGCCAGCGGAGCACGAATTTCCACCTCCTTCCCCGCCTTGACAGTGGTCGGGGGTGGCGCGGCGTTGCAGCCCCAGTTTTACACGCCCATCGCCGTCAACGAGGCTATCGGAGACCGCCTGCTCATCGGCGGCTGGAACTCGCTCTACGAATCGCTGGACGGCGGCAGCACCATCACCGAAATCGGCGCGGGGCTGCGGGTCAACGACGGCGGCAATACCATTGTCTACGGCGCAGTGGGTAACCCCGATGCGCTCTACGCCGCAACCGGCAGCAGCGTGGCCGTGCGCACCAGCGCCGGCGGCAGCATCACCACGGTCTCTGTTTCCGGAGCGGGAACCATCCGCGGCGTAGGGATGGACCCCAACAACTGGCAAACCGTTTACGCTATCGACAGCGACCAGGTGTTCCGCAGCACCAACGCCGGCGCTTCCTGGACCGACGTTACCGGCTCATTGAGCGATACCAACCTGCGCAGCATCGTGGCCGCGCCGGGGATGCTGTTCGTCGGCGGCGGGCAGGGCGTTTACGTCATGGATACGGCCAGCGGGACCTGGTATGACTTCGGCAGCGGTCTGCCCCACGCCCCCGTGTGGGACCTCGACTACGATGACAGCGACCACGTCCTGGCTGCCGGAACCCTGGGACGCGGGGCCTGGACGCTTTCCACCGACATGGCTACCATTCAGGTCACGAAGACCGTCACCCCGACGACGGCCAGCCTGGGCGAGACCATCACCTACACCTACCGTCTGACCAATACCGGCAGTCTGTCCCTCACTGTTTCGGCGACGGACGACCGGCTGGGGCCTGTGACGCTGGGAACCGCATCCCTGTTGCCGGGAGCCGTCACCAGCGGTACCCTGACCTATGTTGCCGACGAAAACGACCTTCCGGGGCCGCTCACCAACACCGTCACCGTCACCGTCACGTACACCCTCTTCGGCGGCGGCGTCGTGACGGCTTCCGATGTCGCTACCGTGACCCTGACCAGCAACCCCGCCCTCACCGTGACCAAGACGGCCAGCACCGCCAGCGCCGTGGTCGGCGAGACCATCACCTACACCTACCGCCTGACCAACACCGGCGACGTGACCCTCAGCAGCCTGACCGCCACGGACGACAAACTCGGAAGCGTCTCCCTGGGCACGGCTTCGCTCGCGCCGGGCGTAAGCGTATCGGCCACCCTGACCCACACCGTCGGCGAGGGCGACCTGCCCGGCCCGCTGGTCAACACCGTCACCGTGACCGGCACGCCCCCTGCAGGCTCCCCCGTCTCCGCCTCGGACAGCGCCAGCGTCATCCTGACCAGCAACCCCGCCATCGCCGTGAGCAAGACGGCCAGCGCCGCCAGCGCGGCGGTCGGCGAGACCATCACCTACACCTACCGCGTGACCAACACCGGCGACGTGACCCTCAGCAACCTCACCGCCACGGACGACAAACTCGGAAGCGTCACCCTGGGCGCGGCTTCGCTCGCACCGGGCGCAAGCACCTCCGCCATCCTGACCTACACCGTCAGCGAGAGTGACCTGCCCGGCCCGCTCGTCAACACCGTCACCGTGACCGGTACACCGCCCGCAGGCGCCCCCGTCTCCGCCACGGACAGCGCCAGCGTGAACGTCATCCCGCATTACACGATATTCCTGCCGCTGACGATGCGGTAGCGCCGACGAAAAGGGGCCGGC
>DRKV01000190.1 GCA_011051635.1 Chloroflexota bacterium
ATGCCGCGGAACAGGTCCACGGGGCCGAAGGATTTGGCGAGGCGGGAGGCGGTGAGGAGGGACATGGGGGGATGTGCGAGGTGCGGAGTGCGGGGTGCGAGGTTAGAAGTTGCGGAGTTAGGGGTTGCGAGGTGCGAGGTTAGGGAGTGCAGGGGTACATCGCACATCGCACGTCGCACGTTATATTCCGCACGTCCCGGCACTCATCTTGCAACCGGGGGGTATTGTACCGCAAGGATGGCGGCGGGCAGTCGTGCTATAATGCCGAGAAAGTTTGAAAGTATGAAAGTAGGCAAGTAGGCAAGTGCGAAAGTAGGCAAGTGTGATGAAAGTTTGAAAGTGGGCAAGTGGGCGGGGTAACGGGTGCGCTATAGGTGGCTGGTTTTCTCCCCATCTCCCCTCTCTCTGGCCTCCTCACCTCACCGCCTCCCCACTTCCCCATCTCATCACCCCATCACCTCATCATCTCACCTCATCATCTCATCATCTCCTCATCTCCCTATCTCCTATTCACCCACTCACCCATTCACCCCCTCCTCACCCATGCGCAACCCCATCGGCAAAATTCTGTTCGCCATCCTGTTGATAGCCGTCGCCGTCTTCACCTATCGCGCCACCCAGGGGCTGGTCACCTCATGGGAGTTTACCGAAATCGGCGGCGTTAGCCTGACTACACCCACTCCGACCCTGAGGCCGGGAGAGCCGACCCCCACGCCGGGAGGCAATACTGCCCAAAATGCTCCCCAAGGACCGACTCCCGTTCCCTGGGATGGAGCCAGCCGCGTCAACGTGCTCGTCATCGGCTTGGACTACCGCGACTGGGAGGCGGGGAACGACGCCCCGCGCAGCGATACGCTGATTTTGCTCTCCCTCGACCCGCTGGCGAAGACGGCCTCCATGCTCTCCATCCCCCGCGACCTGTGGGTGGACATTCCCGGCGGCTTCGGCTACGGGAAAATCAACACCGCCTATGCGTTGGGGGAGGCCAACGAACTGCCCGGCGGCGGCCCCGGCCTGGCGATGAAGACCGTCGAGAGCGTCTTGGGAATCCCCATCCAGTACTACGCGCAGATAGATTTCGGGGCTTTCGTGCGCTTCGTGGACGAACTGGGCGGCGTCAAGATTGACGTGCCCGAACCCATCACGATTGACCTGATTGGCAGCGGCAAAGAGACCAAGAAGAAACTCAAGCCGGGCATCCAGACCTTGCCGGGCGAGTGGGCGTTGGCTTATGCTCGCGCCCGCCACACGGAAGGCGGCGATTTCGACCGCGCCCGCCGTCAGCAGCAAGTCATCCTTGCCATTCGCGACCGCATCCTGGATTTCAACATGGCTCCCATGCTGGTCTCCAAAGCCCCGCAGTTGTACGCCGAACTCTCCGGCGGCATCCACACCAACCTGAGCCTTGACCAGGCCATCCAACTCGGCTGGCTGGCGCTGGACATCCCCGGGGACTCCATCCGCCACGGCATCATCGGCGAGGAACAGGTCATCTTCGCCAAATCGCCCGACGGGCTGGACATCCTCAAACCCATCCCGGAGAAAATTCGTCTGTTGCGCGATGAACTCTTCACCAGCGAGGGCGCTCTCGGCCCCGCCGCCGCCCAGCAGGCGCTGGAAGACCTGGTGAAGGCAGAGAACGCCCGCGTCATGGTGCTCAACGGAGCTTACGCCGCCGGACTGGCGGGGCGCACGGCGGAATACCTGCGCTCCCTGGGGGTGAACGCTCCCGAAGACCTGGTGGGCAACACCGACGCGGTGGCCTACACCTGGGTGATTGACCACACCGGCAACCCCTACACGGTGCAATACCTGATTGACCTGATGAACATCTCGCCGAACAACTTCCGCGTCCGCTACGACCCCGACGCCCAGGCCGACATTGAACTCTGGCTGGGTACCGATTGGGCGAACGACAATCCTATGCCGTAGCAAAGTGCGACGTGCGAGGTGCGGCGTACCCCGTACAGGGTACAGGGTACAACGTACAGCGTACCCTGCTCCCCATCCTCCCATCTCCTCACCTCCTCATCTCCTCACCTCCTCATCTCATCATCTCCTCATCTCCTCACCTCACCATCTCATCACCCCGTCCCCCCCCATGCTCTCCCGCCTCCGCACCTTCCTCACCTCCAACGGCCTCCTGGCCGGATTGAGCGCGGCTTTTTTTATCGCCGTCCTGGCGACCGCAGCGCTGACCTTCATCGTGGTGCGCGATGCGGTCATCTCCTGGTGGCAGGCCCCCCGCGTGGAGGCTGCCGTCCACACCCCCACGCCGCTGCCCAACGTCCCCACCCTGGCCCCCGACCAGGTGCTCCAGACCAACCGCCTGGCCCCCACCCCCGTCCCCTGGGACGGGCAGAGCCGCATCAACATCCTTCTCCTGGGGCTGGATGCCCGCGATTGGGAGGCCGGACAAGGCCCGCCGCGCAGCGACAGCATGATTTTGGTCAGCGTAGACCCTGCTACCAAGAGCGCCGGGATGCTCTCCATCCCCCGCGACCTGTGGGTCAACCTGCCCAACAACTTCGGCTACGGCAAAATCAACACCGCCTACATGCTCGGCGAAGCCTATCAACTGGATGGCGGCGGCCCCGGCATGGCGATGCAGGCGGTCTCCGAATTGCTGGGGATGCCGGTCCACTACTACGCCCGCGTTGACTTCAACACCTTCGTCCGGTTCGTGGATGAGATTGGCGGGGTGAAAATTGACGTGCCGGAGACCATCACCGTGGATTTGCTGGGCGACGGCACCCAAAAGACCCTCCAGCCCGGCGTGCAGACCCTCCCCGGCGAGATTGCCCTGGCTTACGCCCGCGCCCGCAACACGGCAGGTAGCGACTTCGACCGCGCCCGTCGCCAGCAGCAGGTGCTCCTCGGCATCCGCGAGCGCATCATCTCCTTCGATTTGCTTCCCACCCTCGTGCAGCGCGCCCCCTACCTTTACTACCAGATGCAGGAGGGCGTGGACACCAACCTGACTTTCGATTACCTCGTCAAACTGGCCTGGCTGCTGAAGGACATCCCCTCCGAGAACATCCACCACGGGGTCATCGGGC
>DRKV01000191.1 GCA_011051635.1 Chloroflexota bacterium
AAACCAGGCTCCAAGAGATTGAGCGATCATTTACGCTTGATGGAAGGATAACGCCTCGCTTTATATGGTTTGAGATAAATAGCAGCCAGTGTAATGAGCGATGTGTTCATTGTTATGTTGAAAATGCACAAAGTGGTTTACCATTCGCTGATTCATTTCCCAAATTATCTGCAAGCGATTGGAAAAGAGTAATTGCTGAGAGTGCGGATCTGGGATTTGTTCGTGCTCAGTTTATAGGTGGAGAGCCATTCATGTGGCAAGGCGAGCAAGGTGAGGATGTACTGGATCTGGCAGAATGGGCTATAAGTAAGAAATTTAAGTTCATCGAAATTTTCACTAATGGAACTCTTCTGACAAAAAAGAATGTTAAGAGAATTGCAGAGTTAAAAATACGGGTTGCCGTATCTCTCTATTCCATTGACCCTTGGACTCATGATAATTGCAGTTTAACAATTTAATCCCGATACCGAAGCGAGCTCCTCCTTCGACAGGATTCCAACGTAGTTGAGCAACTGGAGGGAGCCTTGAGCGAACTGGTCGAGGAAGGCACAGACCTCTCGCCGCAACTGGGCCAAGTCGTCGGCGTGTCGGTGGAGGTGGAGAACCTCCTGCTTGAGCCATCGCCACAGTTTCTCGATGGGGTTCAGCCAGGAGGCATAGGTCGGCAGAAAGAGCGGGGTGAGCCGGTTCTCCTGGGCCGCTGCCAGCACTTCCTCCAACTTGTGAACCGGCCAGTTGTCCTGCGCCACGTAGATGACCTCTGCTTCCGGGTAGGCGGCTCTCACCTGGGCGTAGAACGTGACCAAGGCCTCCGTGCCCACTTTGCTCCGTTGGAGGTAGGTCACCTGGCCGGTGACGGCGTTGAGGACGGCGACCAAACGGGTCTTGGTGTTGGGCCCCGCTCGTTGCCAGGCACGAGGTTGCCCCTTCCCCCGTCGAGACCAGGCGCGAGCAAGAGTGGGCTGGCGGTAGTAGGTGAGTTCATCGAGAAAAAGCAACACCACCTCCCCTGGCCGCTCAAAAGCCTCGCGATAGGCCAGCAAGATCCGTTGCCACTTGGCTCGATACTCCGGGTCGGGGCTGCGAATGAAATGCAGAGCCTGCTTGCGACTGAACCCCAACCGTTTGAGCACCTTGTAGATACCCGGATCACTGACCCCTTTCAGCCAGTCTAGCACTCGGCCAACGTCCTGCAAGCGCCAACGACTTCGGGGAATCCCATACCACCTCGGTGGTCGCTCCAACACCTGTTCCACCTGCTCCTTGGCCTCCTCCGCCTTCAGAGGGGAAAAAACGGGCTTGCGCCCTCGTCCCGGCCTGATCAACAACCCCGCCAGCCCTTCGGCCAAATAGCGGTTGATCCATTCCTTGACCGTCTCCGGCCTGCGCCGCCGAAGCAGCCCCTTCAACGCCACCTGGCGAATCGAGTTGCCAGCGCTCACCTTCAGGATGGCCGCCGCCCGCTCTCGCACGTAGGGCTTGGGATGGCGACGACGGGCAAATTCCAACTCCGCTATCTGTTCCTCGGTCAATCCCAGTTTGTACGCTGCCGGCATTGTTCCCTCCCTCACCTCCAAGATGGTCGAAGCTGGGCCCATTGTACTATATCGGGATTATTTTGTTAAGTTGCAACATCCGCTGCCTGGGCATGCGGCCTGAACCCAGGCGGCGGATTTATCCGTCGCCGGTGAACAGGCGACACGCCCGCACGGCGCGAGCGCGACGCTCGCGTTCCCACGCTTTGCGGCAACAGATGAATCCGTTGCCTGGGTATGGGGCCAAAACCCAGGCGGCGGATTTATCCGTCGCCGGTAAACAGGCGACACACCCGCGCTGGCGCGAGCGCGACGCTCGCGTTCCCACGCTTTGCGGCAACGGATGAATCCGTTGCCTGGGTATGGGGCCAAAACCCAGGCGGCGGATTTATCCGTCGCCGGTGAACAGGCAACACCCCCTGCGCCCCCCGCGTGTGCGCCCCCGCACCCGCGTGTGCACCCCCGCCCCGCTACACGCTCCAATCCACCCCCAACTCCTCCCCGATGGCCTGCAAATCCGCCGCCACCTTCGGGTTGAGGGGAATGCCCTCTTTCGTCCGGCGGGCCGCCTCCTCGAACTCCTTTTCCCCGTGAATGTAGATGCGCTCCGCCCCCTCCGCTTTGGGCGCGTTCTTCAGCCGCCGTTGCAGATCGTCCATCGCCGCCTTGAACTCGTCCACCGGACGGAAGGCGTCCACGCGCCACGCGCCGAAGAAGTGGCCGATGGCCGAGGGGAGCGGGTTGCCCGCCTCGTCTTTGGGATAGACCAGGTTGGCGTAGGCCGCGCCGGAGAGCAGTGCGCTGAAAATATCCACCCACACCGCCAGCCCGTACCCCTTGTAGCCGCGCAGGAGTTCCCCCGCGCCGCCGAGCGGGAGCAGCCCCCCGCCGGCCCGCGTCTTGAGATTCTCCAACACCCGCCCGGCGTCGGTCGTCGGCATACCGGTCTCGTCGGTCGCCCAGCCGATGGGGAGCGGCTTCTCCAGGCGGTGGTAGACTTCCAGTTTGCCGCGCGGGACGGTGCTGGTCGCCATATCGAGGACGAAGGGAGGCTCGTCGCCCGCCGGGGCCGCCACCGCGATGGGATTGGTGCCCAGCATGGCGTCCCGTCCGAAAGTCGGCACCACCAGCACGGCGGCGTTGGTCATCGAAATCCCGATGCAATCGTGCTCCAACGCCATCATCGCGTAGTAGCCGGCGATGCCGTAGTGATTGGAGTTGCGCACGGTGACGAACCCCGCCCCGTAGTCCAACGCCTTCTGAATCGCCATCTCCATCGCCCGATGGGAGACCGGCTGTCCCAGCCCGCCCCCGGCGTCAATGGTCGCCGTGACGGGCGTCTCGACGACGACCTGCACGTCGGGGTGGGCGACCATCATCCCGCTGCGCAGGCCGTTGACGTAACGACGCAGCCGGGCCACGCCGTGACTGTCAATGCCGCGCAGGTCGGCCGTCACCAGGACATCGGTAGTGATGCGAGCCTCATCCTCCGGGATGCCCATCTTCTCGAACACCTGCACGCAGAACTCCCGAAGCGGCTCCTCCATCACCAGAACTGACTCGCTTTCCATCTCTGCGCCTCCTGTGATTGAGATGGGGGTAATTTAGCACAGAGTGACCGTTAGAGCAAGTCGGTCAGTACACCTTCCAGACGTGGACGACCGGCTTGGCCCCGTCGGCGTACAGTTCCAGGACGTACAGATAGCCGTGCTCCCGGTCGTAGGCCGCCGCGCCGACCCGCGACCGCCGTTGGTCCCCCCACCCCAGCTCGATCTCGTCCCCATCGGGCGGGTCGAGGTAGAGGTGCTCGTCAATGTCTATCACCGCGTAGGGCTGCGGCTCCCACGCCGCGATCTCGCCGGCGGCCACCCGCGCCAGGTCCGCCGGGTCGTAGAGGATGAACTGGGCGTCGAAGCGGCTGGACCACCAGCCCCGGTTGCTGACGCAGTCCACGTCCGGGTCGCAGCAGCCCACCAGGTCCTCCGGCGGACAGATGGAACCATCGGCCAGACGACAGGTGGGAAAGTCGTTGTTCATCGCCTCTTCGACACAGGGCCGGTCCGGGCCGGCGGGGTTGATGTAGCCGTACCAGTACTTGGCCCCGGTGCCCTTGGTGCCGGCAAAGAGCACCGCCGTCTTGCCGGAGGGGGTGGTGATCCACGCGCCCCCCTCCCACTCGTCGGGGTGCTGGTAGCCGTTGAGACACCGGGTGATCTCCTCGGTGTTGTAGGAGCTCTCGTAGAGCAACAGCACCGTCTCCGAGAGGCGCGTCCCCGAGGCGGGCGGAGACCCATCGGCCAGCCAGGGGCGGTAGGCGAAGAGCGCCGGCCCCATCCCCCCCATCCCGCCGTCCCGGAAGCGGCCCGTCGCCAGGTAGCGCCCCTGGGCGTGCGCGTCGGCCCAGGCGGTGGGGATGTCGAACATGTAGCCGTTGACGCTGTAGGGGTTCTGGTGGCCGATGTACCACGTACCCTGGACGTTCGGGGCGTCCAACGTCGGGCTGAACCAGGCGTGGGAGGGGGCCTCCTCCTGGAGATGC
>DRKV01000192.1 GCA_011051635.1 Chloroflexota bacterium
GCCGACGAAACCGCCACAATGGCCGATTACATCCTGCCCGACCACACGGGGCTGGAATCCTGGGGGTCCCAGCGAGCCTCTGCGGGGGGAGACCGGGTGGCGCTCTCCAGTTTCCAGCCGGTAGTCGTTCCGGTTTTCGATACCCGCTCTACGGCGGATGTCTTCCTGGCGGCTATCCAGGGGATGGGCGGCGCAATCGCCGAACAAATCCCCTATCAGGACGAGGTGGCCTTCATCAAATCCCGCCTGGAGAAACTGGTGGGCGAGGAAGGCTTCTACGCCGCGCCGGAGAGCAACACCCTGTGGGCGCGCTGGCTGCAAGTAGGCGGCTGGTGGGAAAAAGAGCGCGACCTGCTCCCCCCGGATGTCAAACAGGCTCGTTCCGTGCTTTCCAAGACCGCGGCGCAAGTCCCCGAAGCCGAATTTTCCGGTGCGGGGGAAGCCTACCCCTTCTATCTGGTCGCTTATCCCTCCCCGAATCTGGGGGACGGCAGGGCGGCGAACAACCCCTGGCTGCAAGAGACCCCCGACCCCACCACTACGGTGATGTGGAACTCGTGGATTGAACTCAACCCCGAAACCGCCCTGGAACTGGGTGTGCGGGATGACGACGTCGTGCGGGTCATCTCGCCCGTCGGGGAGGTGCGTGCCGTGGTGTACGTTTACCCCGCCATCCGTCCCGATACGGTGGCTATCCCCATCGGACAGGGGCACACCGCCCTGGGACGCTACGCCAAAAATCGGGGCTGCAACCCCCTGCAATTGCTGGATATTCAATCCAACGCCGCCGGCGATTTGGCCTTCGCGGCCACCCGCGTCAAGATTGTGCCCACTGGCGAGACCTATCAACTGGCCCGCATGGAAGACCGTGTCGGAGTGTACGGTGACCGCTATGGAGAGTTGTACCGATGAGTGAAGCAGCCAAAGAAAAATGGGGAATGGTGATAGACCTGGATGCCTGCGACGGCTGCCAGGCGTGCGTGACGGCCTGCTCGCTGGAGAACAACGTGGCTTTTGCAGGCGAAGAATCCGTCGCTTACGGGCACGGAATGCACTGGTTGCGCATTCAACGCTACTGGGAAGGGGAATATCCCAACATCACAGCGCGCTACCGCCCGGTGATGTGCCAGCAATGCGGCGCAGCGCCTTGCGAACCGGTCTGCCCCGTGTTTGCCACCTACCACAGCGAGGCCGAGCAAATCAACGTGCAGGTGTACAACCGCTGCATCGGAACTCGCTATTGTGCCAACAACTGCCCCTACGAGGCGCGCACCTTCAACTGGTTCGATTTCGAGTGGCCGGAGCCGCTCAATGCCCAACTCAACCCCGATGTGACCGTGCGCCGCCGGGGCATCATGGAAAAATGCACCTTTTGCATCCAGCGCATCCGCCGCGCTGAGGAGGATGCCAAAGCAGAGGGCCGCGAGGTCGCCGATGGGGAAGTACAGCCCGCCTGCGCCCAATCCTGTCCCACCCAGGCCATCGTCTTCGGCAACCTGGCCGACCCGGAGAGCAAGGTCAGCCGCCTGGCACGCAGCGCCCGGGCCGAGAAACTGCTCGAAGACCTGGGCACCGAACCCAAAGTCATCTATCTGAAGGGAGGTAGCGACCGTGACCGCTAACATTCCGGCAATCCCCCTCGGAGATGCCCACCACGATGCGGAAGCCGAATACCGCGAAGAGCATCTCATGCTGGACCCTCGCCCCCGCGAGGAAATGAACAATATGGTGCTGGAATCCATGCGCGATAAGTCCCTGTCGTTTTGGGTTACCGCCGGCGTGCTGGGAATGCTGGTTGCGGTGGCCCTCTTCGGGGCCTGGGGCTACATGATTGCCAACGGCATGGGCGTCACCGGCATCCGCCGCCCGGTCTTTTGGGGCGTGTTCATCGCCAACTTCGTTTTCTGGATTGGCATCAGCCACGCGGGAACCTTCGTCTCGGCCATCCTGCGGGTTTTCAAGGCCGAGTTCCGCCGCCCCTTCACGCGGGCCGCGGAGTTGATGACCACCTTCGGGCTGGCCGCCGCCGGTCTCTATCCTCTCATCCACCTGGGGCGCACCTGGCGCTTCTACTGGATGATTCCCTACCCCAACCAGCGTTGGCTGTGGCCTAACTTCCATTCCCCCCTGGTGTGGGACATGATTGCCATTACCACCTACCTCTTGAGCAGCACGATGTACCTCTACCTGCCGCTCATCCCCGACCTGGCAATGGCACGTGACCACTCGGAGGGTTGGGCCAAGAAAATCTACGGCTGGCTGGCAATGGGCTGGCGCGGCACCGAGGCTGAGTTCCGCCACCTGAATACGGCCATCAACATCTTCGCCTTCGCCATCATCCCGGTCATGTTCTCGGTACACACCATCGTGGCCTGGGACTTCGCGGTCTCCAAAGTTGTCGGATGGCACTCGACCGTTTTCGGGCCGTACTTCGTGACGGGGGCTATTCTCTCCGGCGTCTCTGCCGTGACGATGGTGCTGGCGCTCATCCGGGGCACGATGAAGAACATGAAATACTTCATCCGCCCCGAACACTTCGACGCCCTCGGCAAACTGGTGCTCATCTTCTCCATGTCCTGGGGGTACTTCTTCTTCAACGATTTCAACCTGGAGTGGTACGGCGGGGAGGCCGCCGGGCACGCGGTGATGGAATACCACACGAAAGGCCCCCTGGCGTGGATTTGGTACGGAATGTTGATTGCCAACCTTATCATCCCCTGGGCAACGCTGTGGAACAAGAACGTCCGCCGCAACCCCTGGGCGATGTTTGTGATTGGCTTCATCATCAACCTGGGGATGTACGCCGAGCGCTACATGATTGTGACCTTCGTCCTCAGCCGCGGGCGGATGCCTTTCGATTGGGGCTGGTACAAACCCTCCCTGGTAGAACTGGCCATCAGTCTGGGCTCGATTGCCCTGTTCCTCTTCCTGTATGTGGTGGCCTCCCGCCTCATCCCTCTCGTTCCCGTCTGGGAGGTGCAGGAGGGCCAACTGGCACACACCCTCCGCAAGATTGGGCGTGCCACCGTCATCTCCGTTAGCGAGTTAGAGTAAAGGAACGGAAGCGATGAGCGAAAAAAGCACACACGCACACATGGCGGTATTCGCCAAAATAGACCACATCGCCGAGGCCCTGGAACGCCTGCGGGAGTTTGGCATCCAGGAAAAGGACATGTCCGTCATTTCGGGGTATCCGATTTCCGATGAGATGCTGGGCCGCCCGATGGTTTGGAGCAACGTCCCTAAAATCGCCATGGGGGGCTTCATCGGGGCTTTCATCATCAGCATCGCCCTTAACTGGGGCACGCCGCTGCTGTATCCCATCCACGTCGGCGGCCAGCCCCTTTTGCCCGTCCCCCCCACCATCATCCTGACTTTTGAAATCAGCATGTTGGGGTTGATGTTGAGTACCTTCCTGGGCGTTCTGTGGGAAAGTCTGTTTCCCTCCTACGGGCCGAAGATTTATCACCCCGACGTCAGCCACGGCAAAATCGGCCTGGTATTCACTTGCCCTGACGACCAGTGCGCGGCCATCCACAAGGCGCTCACGGAAGCCGGAGCGGAGTGGGTACGGCAGATGGAGGCAAAGCCCCTATGAAAGACATCCTGCGTCACCCCATGATGATATTGTTCATCGCCGTCGGCGTCCTGCTGGCGGGCGGTCTGCTGATAACCTACGAAATCATCCAGTTGGATTGGCTCAGTTTCATGGAAGTGCAGCCCGCTTACCGTCCGATGGAAGCGCCCCTCCCGGTTCCGGCGGATTCCATCCCCGTGGACGGGCCTGTCTTCATCGAGGGGCTTGGCTCTCCCGACAACCCCGTGGAAGCCGATGAGACCTCCTTGCAGCGCGGCCAGATTCTCTACGCCCTGAACTGCGCCGTTTGCCACGGGCCCGGCGGCAAGGGCGACGGCCCCATGGCGGAGCACTTGCAGACGCCCCCTGAAGACCTGACCGGCCCCGCCGTGACGGACAGCAGCGACGGGACCCTCTTCCTGGTGATTACCAACGGAGTCCCCGGAAGTATGCCCGCCTTGCGGGAGAACCTGACCCCCCGCGAGCGCTGGGACCTCGTCAACTACCTCAAGAGCGGGAATATGACTCCTCCCGAGGTGGTTTCTGCCGCCCTGAAAGGGGAGCGCACCCCCATGCCGACTCTCGTCCCCGCCACCATGCCCCCGCCCGACCTGACCGGGGCAGCCGGGCCTCCCAGGTGCCGCATCGGGGCGATTGACCTGCTCGGCCTGTGGGTGGGAGCGGGAACCCCCAAAGACGACCCCTTCCCCTTCACCGACGCGGACGGCAAAGATTGCCAGGCCACTTTTGCCGAAGACATACGGCCCCTGTTTACCGAATCCAACCTGTGGTACTCCGGAGCGGTGGCCTGCTCCACCTGTCACCACAGCGAGGTGGGGACGGCTTCGGCCAACATGGATTTGAGCAGTTACGAGGGCATCCTGGCCGGTTCCTACCGCAGCGATGCGGCATCTTCGGGCAACGACATCCTGGGCAGCGGCGACTGGGCACAGGCTATCCTGTTTGAGAAACTGCGCACCGGGCAGATGCCGCTGGGCCGCCCGGCCAGCATCCCGATTGACGACCACGGCCCCATCATCTCTGCGGGTACAGAGGTGCAAAAAGCCCCGTAAAAGACAAAAGACCTGACGGGTTTGCCAGCCTCGTCAGGTCTCTATGAGAACCCGAAAAACAGCGGAGCGCAAATCCCCGCTGTTTTTTTTGTTGTCGTGTCTTGCCGCCTCAGGCGGGCAGTTCGTACAACTCCACCAGGACGCCGAAGGCGCTGCGCGGGTGGATGAAGGCGTAGCGCGTGCCGTCTTCCCGCTCCCGCGGGGCCTCGGTGATGAGTTCCACGCCCTGCGCCTTGAGACGCTCCAGGGTGGCCTCGATGTCCGGCACTTGCAGGCAGACGTGGTGCATCCCCGCGCCGCGTTTGGCGAGGTAACGTCCCAGACCGGAATCCGCCGCGGTGGGGCGCACGAGTTCGATTTCGCTTTCCCCCACGGGCAAAAAGGCTATCTCTGCCTGCTCGGTGGGGTTTTCCTGCCGATGGGAGACTTCCAATCCCAGGGCATCGCGCCAGAAGGTCAGGGCCGCGTCAATATCGTCGGTGATGAGGGCCAGATGGTGAAGGCGAGTCGGTTTCATGGGAGGGTAGTCGCGTAGTCGCGTGGTCGGGTAGTCGCGGGGTTGTGGGACAACTGCTCGCAGTTGTCTTACATTTTGAAGAAGCGGTAGAGCAGCCAGCCTACGGCGGCGAGGAGCAGGAGGAGCACGGGCAGCGTCCCCCAGGCAAAACGGTAACTGACGCCGACGAGCGGGGTCAGCCAGGAGAGGAGTACCATCACCGGAGCGCGCCACACCAGACGGTAGGCCGGGTGTGGAACGACGGGGGCGTATTCCAAGGGAAGCAGGGGGAGGAAGAGAAGCAGGAGGACGAGAAGGAGGTAAGCGATTCTTTTCATGCCAGTTGCAGACCTGTCAGGTCTGCGAGACCTGACAGGTTTCGGATGGTGGCAGGTCTCAGAAGGCCGCGGGAGGCTGGTACTCGCCCCAGACATCCCGCAGGACGCCAGTGATTTCGCCCAGGGTGACATCGTTCTCCACGCAGGTGATGAACAGGGGCAGGAGAGGGGCATCCCCGCGGGCAGCGGCTTCCACCTGGGAAAGGAGAGCGGCCACCTTGCGGGGGTCACGGCGCCGGCGCAGAGCAGCCAGGCGGGCGCGCTGCCCCTCCTCAATCGCGGGGTCCACCCGAAGGCGGTCCAGGTCTCCCAGGTCTTCTTCCACCTGAAAAGCGTTGAGGCCCACAACGACCTGCTCGCCGCGCTCCACGGCCTGCTGGTAGCGGTACGCGGCCTCCTGAATTTCGCCCTGGATGTAGCCCCGCTCGATGGCCTGAAGCGCCCCGCCCATCTCGTCAATTTTGCGGATGTACTCCAGAGCGCGGTGCTCGATTTCATCGGTCAGATACTCGATGAGGTAGGAACCGGCCAGGGGGTCAATCGTATCGGCTACGCCGGATTCGTGAGCGATGATTTGCTGCGTGCGCAGAGCGGTACGCACCGATTTCTCGGTGGGCAGCCAGAGAGCCTCGTCCATGCTGTTGGTGTGCAGGGATTGGGTTCCCCCCAGGACGGCGGAAAGCGCCTGAATGGTGACCCGCACGATGTTGTTCTCCGGCTGCTGGGCGGTGAGGGTCGAGCCGCCGGTCTGGGTGTGGAAGCGCAGCCGCCACGCTTTGGGGTCTTGCGCCCCGAAACGCTCCCGCATGATGTTCGCCCACAGGCGGCGGGCGGCGCGGAACTTGGCGACTTCCTCCAGGAAGTTGTTGTGGGCGTTGAAGAAGAAGGACAACTGGCGGGCGAATTTGTCCACTTCCAGCCCGGCATCCAGAGCAGCCTGGACGTAGGCGATGCCGTCCGCCAGGGTGAAGGCCACCTCCTGCACGGCGGTGGAACCGGCCTCGCGAATGTGGTAGCCGCTGATGCTGATGGTATTCCAGCGGGGAATCTCGCGTTCGCAATAGGCGAAGAGGTCGGTAATCAGGCGCATGGAGGGGGCCGGCGGGAAGATGTAAGTGCCGCGGGCGATGTATTCCTTGAGGATGTCGTTCTGGACGGTGCCGCGCAGTTTACGCGGCTCCACCCCCTGCTTTTTGGCGACCGCCACGTACATCGCCAGCAAAATGGAGGCCGGGGCGTTGATGGTCATGGATGTGGAAACCTTGTCCAGGGGGATGCCGCGGAACAGGGTCTCCATGTCGTCCAGGGAGGAGATGGAAACGCCCACTTTGCCCACTTCGCCCGCCGCCAGGGGATGGTCGGCGTCGTAGCCAATCTGGGTGGGCAGGTCGAAGGCCACGGAGAGGCCGGTTTGCCCCTGGGCGAGGAGGTAGCGGTAGCGGGCGTTGGATTCCTCGGCGGTGGCGTAGCCGGCGTACTGGCGCATGGTCCACAGGCGGCCGCGGTACATGGTGGGCTGCACGCCGCGGGTGTAGGGATACTCCCCGGCGAAGCCCAATTTGTCGGGGTAATCGGGGTCGGGGTCTTCGGGAACCAGCAACGGGGGGAGGGTAATACCGGAGGGGGTCTCGAAGGCCGGCTTGCGTTCCGGAAAACGGCTGACCGCCTTGTGGTAGGTGGTTTCCATCCAATGGGCGAGGAGGTCTTTGAGGGTCATAGGCAATTAGCATTCTGCGGTGGGGTGGTAGGTCGGAAAATAAACGGTGAAACGGACGAAACTGCTGCCATCAGAGGTGAGTTCCACCCGCCCCTCGTGTGCCTCAACAATGCGCTGAACGATGAACAACCCTAACCCGGAGCCTTGCTGCAAGAGGTGGTCCAGGTTACCGGTGTGAAAACGGGGGTGAAAGATGCTCTCCCGGCGTTCTGAAGAGATGCCAATACCGGTATTTTCTACCCACAAGCGAGTCTCGCTTTTGTCACTTTCTACGCCCACGGTAATGTGCTCGCCGGAGGGCGTATATTTGACGGCGTTGGAAATCAGGTTGTAGAGAACCTGTTCCAGGCGGTTTGGGTCTCCGCACACCCACGCGTGGTGGGGAGAAATCTCTTTGTGCAAAATGAACTGGTCCTGTGCCAGTTCCAGATATATCTTCCAGGTATGCTGCACCAGGGCGGTCAGGTCGCAGGTCTCTTTGTTGAGCGTTACGTGACCGCGCTCGATTTGCTCCAGGCTGAGAAGTTGCTGCAAAGACATAGCCAGGGTGTGAATGCCTTTCCGGAGGGTGGTTAATGTCTCCACAGATTCAACATCGGGGTTGTCCTCTTCGGCCAGCAATTGGTCAACGTACACGTCAACGTAGTTCAGCATCATCTCCAAACGCCCGTTGATTTCCTGAGAAAGAATGGTCAACGTGAGGTTCTTGAAGCGATTGGCTTCTTCCAGTTGTTGCTGCATCAGGCGGAGGGTGTTCCGGCCCTGGGTAAGTTCCTGCAGCAAGGTACTCGTGAACGTGGTGTCTTTCAAGGCCACCACGAGACCATCCGGCTGTTCTGCTTTAGAGGGGTAAAGAGCAATGGAGAAATAACGCGTCTTGCCGCCTGGGGTGTCCCGGTTGATGTGGCGCAACAGGAAAGGAAGATGGCGTTCGCGAGCCAATGTTTTGAGAGTCTCCTCCATACCGAGAAGTTCAGGGGCTACATCTGAAAGGGAGAGGCCTGCCAATTCTTTCACCCCCAGGATAGAGGCGGCCTGTTGAGAAGCGTAACGTACCCGCAAATCTGCATCTGCCCACAAGTAGGCCTGGTTCTGCCTGTTCAGCACTACAGGCAGAATACGCGATAAATAAATCTCATCTTCGTCCATGATGGGAGCCCCATTCAGCGAAAATACGCGCTGTAAGGTCGGAAAAAGCCTGTTCCACGTTTTCCCCAGTCTTGGCGCTGGTGGTAAACCAGGTAGTACGCAAGCGCTGCGCCATTGTTTCCAGATTCCCGCCCGATACTTGGCGGGCTTCTGTCAGGTCTTTTTTGTTTCCCAATATGAGGAGAGGAACGCCGGGAGTGATGGAATCCAGTTGCCGTGCGTATCTTTCCAGCGATTCTAGTGTAGACTGGCGAGTCAGGTCACACACCAGCAAGGCGCCTGCAGCGCCGAGCAAGTAGTTTTGTTGGACATCTACAAACTCTTCGCTGCCAGCCAGGTCCCAAATCAGCAGATGTACTTCCTGGCCGCCAGGCAAGAGTACTCTTCGTCGAGAAACTTTCACCCCGATGGTACTCAAATAACGGTCGTCGAAGCGTCCCTCTACGAAGCGGCGCACCAGACTCGTTTTTCCTACGGCGAAATCGCCCAACATGCAGATTTTTTTCTGGATTATGCGAGCCACGATGATTTTCCAAAGGGGAAAAAGCAAGAGAAGTCCATCGGCAGAAACATTCAGGAGACTTCCCGGCCGGTGGAACAAGGACTGTATACAGGCAAGATTCCCAGCGCGCTTTTCTGCTACGCGCTGGTCATGCAACACGTCCAGAGACGAAGTATAATAAGGGCCTGTCCGAAAATTCTTTGCAGGGGTGTTGCTGCCGGACGGCAAAGCCGCAACCTGTGCCCCTCAGGCGGAAGCGGGTACAAGTTCCGCCCCCTTGGGGTTTGCAACGACGTCACAATTATATTTTCGGATGACACGAACAAAGTAATCTAATCTGCACGTTATTATACCGTAGGTATCCTCCCCGCACAGTCGGGTTGTCAGGCTAGGGTGCAAGCAAATGTTGTAGAAGACGGCAGTTGAAACTGCACCAACGTCTGCGAAGCCGCCCTTCGGCGGCTGGAATCCAACCTGCGTAGGCAGGTTTCGCAACTGTTGCCGCGACTTCCAGTCGCCGGAGTCGAAACGCATCTACAGGATTTGCTTGCACCCGTCAGGCTATTCATTGCTTTCCCTACACATCCCCATAAGCCAGGCTTTCGCCAGATTCAGGTGCCGCAGAGCACTTCGCGGCGGGAGTCCCTACTAAGGAGGTTTCCCCATGTTCAAATCTTCCCGTCAACCCCAATCCCAGCCCGTCTCCGACAGCACATCCACGGAAGTTGCCGCCGCCCCCCAGGAAGAACCCCCTGTCGAAAATTCCTCCTCCCCTCGGGAGGAAACCCCCACCCAGGCGGAGGTCAACGAATTGGAACGCCTGCGCGACATCCTGTACGGCAGTCAAACCCGCCAGATGGAAAAGCGCCTGAGCGACCTGGAAATTCGGGTAGAAACCACCCGCCGAGAATTGCGCGACCTGCTCAACGAAGGCACGACCAACCTGGCCGATAGTCTCCAGGCCCGCTTGAGCGACGTGCGCAACGACTTGACGGAACGCATAGACCGTCTGGCCGTAGAACATGCCGCCCAATTGAAGAACACGCGCCAAGAACTAACCGAACGCGCCGATGTCTCCGAGACCCGCAACGAAAACCGGGCCGTGGCTTTACAACGCGAATTCTCGGAACGTCTTGACCGGCAAAACAATGAGCAGCGCGAACAATTGCGCGCCGCCGTCAAAGAATTGACCGCCAAACTGGACGCCCAGCACGTGGAATTGCTGGCGCAAATTCGCGACACGTACAAAGAACTCAGTGAACGCATTGACCGCGTAGATACCACCCAATCGGAGCGGCTGCGCACGCTGCAAAGCGAAACCCGCCAGAGAGACGAGAGCCTGCGTCAGGAACTGCTCACCCTGGCCGCATCTCTCGAGGAGAACAAAGTCTCCCGTCAGGAATTGGGACACGCCTTGCTGGAACTCGGCCAACGCCTGCAAAACGCGCCCGGCGAATAGGTATTTACCGACATGGGAACGAAGCAACACGGCGCACCGGAAGACACCCTGCTGGAATCTATCCGGCAAATCATTCTGGCCGACCTCAACCGGCAAATCCGAAGACTGGAAGAGCGCATTGCCGATTTGCAGCGGCGCGAAGCGGAACTGGAACAGGTCGGCGAAGAACAACTCGCCGACCTGCACAAGCAGGTGCAGGCTCTCCAGCAACGCGCCCGCAAACTGGAAGACCGCAACCACACACTGGAACTGGATATCCGGGTGCTGGAACGCAAATCCCGCCTGGATACGGAGGGACTGGTCGCACATCTTACGCCGGTGATGACCAACGTAGTGCGCCGCACCATCAGCGAGTCGGGCGCCGAAATGGCCGAGGCGCTCGGCCCTATCATGGGGGAATCCATCCGCGTTCAAATCCGCGATTCCCGCCAGGAAATGGTGGATGCTCTCTACCCCATCATCGGTTCTACCGTACAACGGGCCGTTACCGAATACACCCGTGAAATCCAGCGCAACATAGACCAACGGCTGCGTTCCACGCTGGGGGCGCGCGGCTCTTTGCGTTCCCTGTGGGCCAGACTCCGGGGAGTTTCCTCCTCCGAACTGACCCTGCGGGATTCCTTCGCTTTCCGAATTCGGGAAATCTTCATCATCCAGCACGGTTCCGGCATGTTGTTGGCACACAGCCACCCCGGCAGCAGCGACATCGCCGATTCCGACCTGGTGAGCGCCATGCTCACCGCCATCCGCGATTTCGTGAGCGATTCTTTCGCCCCTGGCGACGAGGAGGCCGAATTAGACGAAATCCAGTTCGGTCAGGACCGCATCATCATCCAGAGCGGCAAATACGCTTATGTGGCAGTAGTGATACACGGCATAGAACCGGAAGGTTTCCGGGCGCGATTGCGCGAATTCGTCTCCGAACTGCACGTGCGTTTCGGTAACGCTCTGCGCGATTACGACGGAGACCCGGCCCTGCTACCCGATTTCCAGCCGCTTCTGGGGCAACTGATAGTAGACCTGACGGGGGAAGACCGCGGCGGAGCGCTCACCACCCGCCAACGCTGGACTCTGGCGGGCCTCCTGCTCGGCCTGGTTTTGATAATTTCTGTGGGGTGCTTCTATTTGCGCTTTACCATCGCCCTGCTCCCCGTCGCCTTTCCCAGCCCGACGCCGACTTCCACCCCCACCCCCACCCGTACGCCGACGGCCACAGCCACCCCCACGCGTACCCCCACCCCCACGCTTACCCCGACTTACACCCCCACCTCGACTTACACCCCCACGCCCACCTTCACCCCTACCC
>DRKV01000193.1 GCA_011051635.1 Chloroflexota bacterium
CCCAACCAGCAGGGGCGAGACACGGCTTTAGGAAATTTGCGGCGGGCTTTGCACGATTTGACCCATACAACAGGAACGCAATGGTTCGAGATAAACCGCGCTAACGTGAGGCTACAGCCTGAAAATACCTGGGTAGATGTCCTGGAATTCAGCGAATTGGCTGACATAAAAGTATTTCCATCTACGCAGGAACCGGCCCCGGCCCGTAGCGACACATCCATCCGAAATTGGCAAAAGGCCGTCAAATTGTACACGGGGCCTTTCCTTGAGGGGCTGCATGTGCGTGCTCGCAATTTCAATTTGTGGAAGGGCGAGCAGGAACGCAATTGGGAGGAACGGTTGTTGCTCGTGTTGCGCAATCTTGCACAGGCACTATTCGCGCGGCAGGAATACGAACAAGCCCTGGCCTATACCACACGCTGGCTGCAAACAAACGAGAGTGACGATAATGCCCACCTGCTCATCATGCGCATCTATGCAGCCACAGGACAACGTTTCAAAGCCATGCAACAGTACCGAACCTACCAGCAAGTACTGGAAGAGTATGGCGTACCGCCAAATTCTGATATTCAGAATCTGTACCGTCAAATCACCGGTCAGGATGACTCCGCGCTGGCACCGTCTCCCCATCCACCAGTCCCCTTTAGACAAAAAACCACCCAGGCATCCCGTTATCTGAAGGGAGCATCTCATTTTCCCGTCTATTTTTCTCCTTTTGTGGGGAGAGAAGCAGATATTAGCGCCATTATTGCCCGCTTACAAACTCCGGAATGTCGTCTGCTCACCATCGTCGCTCCGGGCGGCACGGGCAAGACCCGCCTGGCAGTTCGAGTGGGGGAAATGGTGCAAGAAGATTACCCTGATGGGATTTTCTTCGTGGATTTAAGTCGTTTTGCTCCCAAGACTCACCTTTATGAGGCCTTGCAAAGCGCATTACTTCCGGAGCCCCCGCGGTCAGACGTGAGCGGCAACAGTGCAGCAGACAACCTTGTCCATGCGCTGGATGGCAAGTCTGTGCTCCTCATTCTGGACAACTTCGAACATCTGACCGCCCAGGCCACATACCTGCCCTACTTGCTCAGCGTCCTTCCCTCTTTGACCATCCTGGTGACATCACGAGAGCGTCTTAACCTGCACGGAGAGTGGACATACCCTCTGGAAGGATTATCCTATCCCGATAAGGGGGAGACGCCCTCCAGCCTGATTCCGCTTTGCAAACAATACAGCGCCGTTCAATTATTTGTGAACCGTGCCCGGCAAAACGCGGCCTACTTCCAGATAACCGACCAGAACAGGGAGCAGGTTGTCCGCATCTGCCGCCTGACAAAAGGGAGTCCGCTCGCCATCGAGATGTGTGCCGCCTGGATTCCCCAATTTCCCTGCCAGGTCATCGCCGACAAACTATCCAACCGCCTGGACATTTTGCAAAGCCACGATGTAGATATTCCGCCGCGTCAACGCACTTATCGGGCCTCGTGCGACTATTCCTGGGATTTGTTGACCCCTCATCATCAAGAGATTTTGTGCAAGTTAAGCGTTTTCCGGGATGTTTTCGATTACAAAGCCGTCCGAGAAATTGCTAACGTGCAACTGAAGGACCTGCGAGCCTTAGCAGACAAATCCTGGATACATCCCACCAGCCCAGGTCAATACCATCTCCATGCCTTGCTTCGCCAGTACATTCAGGAAAAAGTAGCACGACACCCTCAATTGCAACGGGCAACAGCAAAAAAACATGCCGGTTATTATGCACGGTACCTGAACGAGACATCGAAGAATTTTTTAGGGTTAGGGCAAAAGACCGCGTTGGAACGCTGTAACGAAGACCGGGAAAACATCCATGCTGCCTGGGAGTGGGCCATTGAGCACAAAGCCTACCCCCTTTTGGAGTTGATGTGCGCCCCCCTCTTCACATTCTACCGTCTTAAGAATCTGTTCCGCATTGGGAAACAGCGCTACGAGCAAGCCATAGAAAGTCTGAGAGACCAGGAAGGCAAGCACATCACGGGCCTGCGCAACCATCTCCAAAACCGGTATGCCTGGTTTGTGTACATTCTCGGGGAATACCGCAAAGCAGAAACCATCTGGCAGGAAGGACTGGCCGTTGCACAACAAATGGGGGATGTGGCTGAGGAAGCCTTTTGTCTGTCCAACCTGGGGTTGACAGCCCAGGTCGTCGGTCAATGGGAAGACGCGTATGAAAAAATCCGCCGCAGTCTGGAGAAATACAGGCAATTGGGCAACGCCCATGAAGTAGCCAATTGCCAGAAACGCCTGGGGTACATCCTCACCCTACAAGAAAAACACGCTGAAGCCGAGAAATTCTACCGCCGCTGTTTGAGAATCTACGAAGACACAGGAGACCAATACAACATTGCTCTGGTAAACGCCTTCCTGAGCGATTGCGCCTACGTCCAGGGACATACCGCTCAGGCGCGGCTCCTGGCCCAACACGCCCTGGAAATCGCCAACCGCATAGACAATAAACGCTTGCGGGCATTGGCATTGAATCGGCTGGCCCCCACCCTTCCCCCTCACGAGGCCATCAAAGTTCATCGTACCATCGCCATGCTGCTGGAATCTCTGGGAGACCGCATCCGAACCGGAATCGCCTACAACAACTTAGGGGGAGAACTCATCAAGATGAAGGAATATCCTGAGGCGGAGAGCGTTTACTACCTTGCTCTCCAGGCTTTCGAGGAGAGTCAGGACAAACGCGGTAAGTTCTTCACCACCTTCAACCTGGGCCGGTTGCATATTTTATGGCAGAATCCCGAAATCGCCCGGCGCCACATGACCGATGCGCTCATGCAGGCCACCCAGATGGAATCGGCCAGGGAATTGGAACTTTACGCCTTGAGCGGTTTTGCCCTTTATTTCCAGGCCTTCGGTGATTGGGAACGCGCTCTCTGCCTGGCGGCCACGGTGTTGCAGCACCCCCAAGCCGGAAACGACGCCCGCAAGTTTGCAGAAAATGTGCTGAAAGAAGCCTCCCAGGCGTTAGGGGCGGAGAACGTCAGCCGACAGGTTGTGCCCATCCCCCCAGCACAATACGAAGCCTTGAAAAACGCCCTGCTCAGCATAGGGACGTGCTCCCCGCCGGACGCTCCGCTCTCCGAAACAAGCCCCGCTCACCTGGCTGGAACGGCGTAACAGCAGCGACAGCCTCCACCGGCAGCGCGCCGTACAGGTGCGGAAAAATTTCTCCATCCGCCGCCTCCCACTTCAGGGGGGCGGTCAGGTTTTGCGGGGAAACCCACAACAGGAGGAGGTCTGTGCGCCCGGCGTAGAAGCGGTTGGCGACCGCGGCGACCTGTTCGGGGCGGGAGAAGTGGATGAAGCCCTCGCTTTCCAGCGAGGCGGGACGGTAAACGCCCTCCTGCCGGGCGCGCTCCCAATCGG
>DRKV01000194.1 GCA_011051635.1 Chloroflexota bacterium
CATAGAAATCTGGCGAGCGCCCCCCCCGATTTGAGGTTCTCCGGGCAAACCAGGCGGGGCGCGCCGCCCAAATAGCGGAACATCCGCCCGTGCCCTGCGATCCAGTCGGGCAGCCGTTGGCTGGGGTGCGCTTCGGCGTAAATCAACCCGCTGGCGCTCAGCACACCGACGAAAATCTCGACGTTGTGTTCGACACCTGTCTTCGGCTCAACCACCACCATGGTCTGCCCGCTGTAATCCACCTGCACTTCTTCCCCCGCTTTCTTCGGCAGCCGCATCACCGGCTTTTCCTGCGCTTTGGCCCATTGCCGGTACAGTTCGCAGAACTGGCTGTAGCCGTAGCCATCGGGATGCTCTTTGTGATATTCTGTCCAGAGCAGCATGCGGGTTACGCCCGGACGGCTGAGTTCTTGTTCAATTTTTTCCCAATCGGGCAGGGGGCGCTGTTTTTGCTCCGCCTGCCTGGCGGGAAACAAGCGCTCGCGCAGTTCCCGGTCCCCCATCTCTGCTGGCAGCGGCCATGTCAGCCCGGCCTGCTCGGCGCGTTTGACATACTCTCGCACTGTGCTGTGCGACCCATGCACACTGCGGCCTGCCTGTCGGTCGCTCAGTTTGAGCTCCCACTTCAGCCGCAAGATTTCGCGGATTTTTCTCATGGTCAGTTTCCTTTTTGCCATGCTGGCCTCCAATCTCTTTTTTTCGGCCAAGCATCGCACAGAGTTCGGGTTCTGACCAGTCCTTTTTCAAGATTCCGATGCATTCCGTCCACCGATTCCGGAGCCCCTCAAAAAGTGGACGATTAGCACCGGAATCGCTGGACGATATCTTTCGGAATTCGTGGACGATTTGTGCCGGAATCGGTGGACAGTTTCCCCCGGATTATGCAACCACCACTGGAAATGCAGTCTGCCGCGTGAGCGTAGCCGTCAACCGCCCCGGCAAGAGCGGGGAGACCGACTGGTTCAACCTCCTCGCCTGGGGAAAGACGGGCGAAATGCTCAACCAGTACGGCCGCAAAGGCCGTGAGGTCCACGTGGAGGGCCGCATGCAGCAGCATCGATGGACCGACGGAGACGGGAACAACCGCGTCACCTGGGAACTGGTTGCCAACACCATTCAATTCCTGGACAACCGCAACCCCAAAGTCGGCGCATCCGATGATGTTTCTGACGATATTGAGTAACCCTCAATCCCCCTCACAAGAACAGGAGAGGCGGTAGGCCTCTCCTGTTGCTTTTTAACGCCTCTCCCCGTAGAACGGGATGGCTCCGGTTCTTCGCTTTGCGGTGTTGCCGGAAAAAATGTGTTGTGGGCAGGGGGGTGCCTTTTCGTCGCGCGAACGAGTGTATTTGCGGGAGAACCCATTTTTGATTGACAAAAGCACGCAATGTCACAGTTATCTCAACTCTTGGTCTCCCCACTATAGAGATCCAACCAAAAACCAACTTTTCTCCAACTGTGCCCAACCGTAGACCTGACGCAACCCGTAGCGAGAAATTTGTTCTCTTGGGTAGAATTCCCGTTAGAAAGAATGTCCAAGCCAGAACGATGGCAGATTCGTCTAGACATTGCGTGTGTGTCAATCGAACAGGAACAAACAATGGCAACGAATAAGCGTAAGCGGATACTTCTCGTTGACGATGAAAAGCAAGTGCTTTTTGTTGTTCGCGAGAGCTTGAAGAGACTTGGTACCCATTGCGAAATCATTACCGCCCAGGATGGATACGAGGCCTTGGTCTTATATAAGGAATCTCCCTTTGACTTGGTCATTACCGACGTTAAAATGCCCGGTATGGACGGTATTCGATTGACAGAGGCGGTCCGCACCATAGACCCTCAGACGCCGGTAATTTGGATGACAGGTTTTGGTAATGAAACTATTCGAGATGAAGCCCGGCGCATGGGAGTGCAATACTTCCTTGCAAAACCTCTGGACATTGCTGATATCCGTCAGATTGCCCGCGAGGCTTTGGATGTTGCCAAACAGCAACAAACGAACGAAGCACCCTCTCTCGCCCAGTCGAATGGGCTGCAGGAGCGCATGAATCGATTACGAAATGATACAGGCGCTTACGCCGTGCTGCTCATTACGGCGGCGGGAAACCCCATCGAGACGGTAGGCGTAACACAAAATCTGGATGTCCCTACCCTGTCAGCTTTGGTTGCCGGCAATTTCTTGGCGGCGCATGAAATTGCCAAGATGTTGGGGCGCGAAAGCAACTTTAAATTGAGTTATCACGAGAGCGACCAACACAATATCTATGCTTACGGGATCGGGAAGAACTACCTTCTGGTTACAGTCTTCGGAAGCGGGACTCGTACAGGAGTGGTATGGTTTTACACCCAGCAAGCAGCCGGCGACCTCAAAGAAATCATCTCCAAGATGGAGATTGATGAATCGGTGGACAATACCCTGAGCCATCTCTTCACAAAAGAGGTTGAGAACGAATTAAACAATCTGCTGACATCCGTTTGGGGAGAGACATCGCCTGCCCCTGCCGACGAAATTCAGACCCCACTTGCAAAAGAGCGTTGGAACACCAATGCCTCTCCCTCTGTTTCGGGAGAGTCTCCATCTTCTCCAACTTTACTTTCTTTCGATGAAGCGGTTGAAAAAGGTATTGTTCAAAGCGACATCACCCACTAGAGCGAGTTTCCCATGGACGATGTTTCATATCCGGTTCAACCACAGAGAACGCCGCAACCCCGTCCGGCGGAGCAAGGCGGGCAATCATTGGAGGATGTGAGCAGTGTGATTATCGAGAACGTATCCCACGAATTACGGACACCGTTGAGCGTTATGTTGGGGTACGCCAGTTTGTTGCACGATGGCGCTCTGGGAGCGCTCACTCCTGAACAGCAACGGGCTATGTCGGCGATTGTCAATCGGGCTGACGAAATGCGTTCTCTGGTGACTCGCCTGGGCATTCTGATGGAGGCTGAGGCAGGGCTTGGAGATGTTCAGGAAGTCGCCCTGGATGAGATTGTGCGAGATGTTATAACGGCAAAAGAGGCAGACGCCGAGCGGGCAGATGTCAAGGTGGAGCAGGAAATCGATGACGGAATCCCTTTGCTAATTGGCAATATCCTGCAATTGCGCGAGGCCATAAGCGCCCTTGTTGACAATGCCATTAAATTTACTCCTCCATCCGGCACGGTAACGGTAAAACTCCACGCCGATTCGGAGTGGGTCTATGTGGAAGTTGCAGACACCGGTATCGGGATGCATGAGGAAGCCCTGAAACATATTTTCACTCCTTTTGGAAAAGCCCATTCCTCTACCAGGCATTACGGGGGAGTAGGACTAGGCCTATCCATCACCCGCTCGGTTGCCAAAAGGCACAAGGGAAATGTCGTGGCAGAGAGTCAACCTGGAAAGGGCAGCCGCTTTACTCTCCGGATCCCGCTTGATTCTCCCGAGCGAAGAACCGATTCGGAGACCGCCCCGCGACCCTTACGCCGCATACTGGTGGTTGACGATGACCCCAACGTATCTTTCACCATCCAAAGCGTACTCCAGAAACTGCCGGATTGTGAGGTTATTGCTGCCACCAGCAGCGACCAGGCTCTGCAATATGCGGCTCAACAACCCTTCGACCTTGTGTTCACGGATTACAAGATGCCGAATATGAACGGCGTCGAATTGACGAAAGCAATCCGTGCCCTGAACCCCACTACTCTCGTGATGTGGATTACGGCGCATGGTGGAAGGGATGTAGAGGTCGAAGCCCGGCAATTGGAAGTTCACCGCTATCTGACCAAACCACTGGACATCGCCGGTATCCGTCAAACGGCGCAAGAAGCCCTAAAATCCCACCGGTAAATGTTGGAGAAAGTATGTTACCCAAAGGTTTAGATTTCACTGAAAATCAGATGGAGCAGATAGAGAGTATTCTGCGCCAGTTGTATTGGGACACGGAGGCACAAAGCATTCTCCTCGCCGATATTACAGGCCAGTTGATTAGCGTATTGGGAGAATCCAACGTGAATACGTCTGCTCTGTCTGCCCTGGCTGCCGGCAATCTGGCCGCGACGCGAGAGATGGCCCGCCTCGTAGGTGAACCGGCCCGTTTCAAGCTCTTGTTGCACGAGGGAGAACAGCGCAGTGTCTACCTTTCTGACGTGGATGGGGAACTGGTACTTGTTGCCATCTTTGGGCAACGCACTCCCATAGGCCTGGTCCGCCTCAGCACCCAAATAGCCATTCAGAAGCTCGCTCCCATTGTGATAGATGCATTGGAGGCGGCTCCCCATCAATCTGTTTTCATCTCGGAAGAGACCGATTCGCTGGCAGATGGCATCAAGGAATCCTGGGACAGCGTCTTTGGCAATAATGAGACCAGTACTTAGAGGTGAGTTCCCGTGTTTATCAATCGTAAACGTAAAGAAATAAACATCAAAATTGTATATTACGGCCCGCCTCTCAGTGGCAAGACTACCAAC
>DRKV01000195.1 GCA_011051635.1 Chloroflexota bacterium
GCCATCAAAGGCATCGGCGTGACCTATGCCACCACAACCATGGGCGCCGACCACACCGCCGGTTACACCATCGCCCCCGAAATCGCCGGGGTAGGCGGCAAGGTGGACCCGATGAGCGTCGAAGGCAAGGCGGACCTTTCTCTGACCTTCCAGGCAGCAACCGCCTTCATCGACAGCACCGGCTACTGTCTGTTCATCGCCTTCCCCATCCTGGACATCCCTGAAGGCTGGGAAGGCATGGCCGAGAGCGTCGCCGGGGTAATGGGCATGGACATCAGCGGCGCAGATGTGGTCGCCATCGGCAAAGAAGTGCTCAAAATCGAGCGCCTGTTCAACGAACGGGCCGGCTTCACCAAAGAGGACGACCGTCTGCCCGAATTCATGCGCCACGAACCGCTGCCGCCTCACAACACCGTCTGGGATGTCCCCGACGAAGTGCTCGACCAGGTTTATGCCTGGGTACACGAGTAAGTTCTCTGTTTGACCTCTGAAGCAGACGCGGGGAATGCTCGCGTCTGCTTTCTCTTTTTACCCTCAGCCGCCGATTGACCGACAAAACGCACCCCTGTGTTTTTCTCGCACTGAGACACGGGGAACACAGGGCTTTTTTCGATAGAACGCTGTGTTCTCCGTGTCCCTGTGTGTCACGGAGGAGACTCTTGCTATGGAAGTAGATGTGCGCGTTTTTGCTACCTTGCGAAAGTATTTACCGCAACTGGATATCGGTGAACCGTTGCGCATGGATGTCGAACCGGGCACCACGCTAGGGGAAATTTGCGACCGGCTTGGCATCTCCCGAGATGAGGTCAAGGTGGTCTCGCAAAACGGACGGCATGTCAGTTTCGACACGCCGGCGGAGGCCAACGCCCGGATTGCATTCATCCCGGCGGTAGGAGGAGGGTAACCTGTGGCTCTCTTCCAACAACATTTCTGGGGATACGAAATCACCTACCCCGACGACTGGGTACATGCCACCCACGGAGAGGTAGAGGCCTTTGCCATGCACACCCAGGCCCTGAATGTGGAATACAAAGGGGCGCACATGGGATACCTGCTCGTTCGGGGAGAGTTCAACCCCTACCAGAAACCGATTGAGCCGCTTTGGGGACAACACCTGACCAAAATCGCTGTGATGCACGCCGCAAAGAAGGTAGGCTCGGCTCCTTTCCAGGTGGGGAACGCCAAAGGGTTTGAGGCAGAGTTGCTGTTGCCGCGGCGTGATGACCGCCGGATGTGGGTAGGGTTGCTCTCGGCAGGTGGTATCATTCTGCATCTGATGGTCACCCACCGCAAGGCGGAGAAAGAAGAATTCCAACCCGTCGTCTCGCGGATGGTAGCCAGTCTGCGGTTCGCTCCCCAGGTGGAGGGCGTGACCCTCTCTCCGGGCGGCATGCCCCTTCCAAAGGGGTATCAACGCGCTGACCCCAAAAGCGTCTATCCTCAGGCCGATGCTTCCTCCGAGTGGGAGGCCTACACCGGAGAGGCGGCTTCTGGGGCGCTGCAAATTTTTTATTTGCGCGAAGCGCCGGTCTACGGCTGGGAAGCCCTCGCTTTCTACCCGTATCCCAACACAGACCCCCAGATACAACATGGGCAACTGGTACTGCACAAGGATGGCCGCGGTGCTGTCATCCACATCTTGCCAAGCGGACAAATTGCCATTCAGTACATGGAAGTAGGTTGAGAGTATGGTCACGATTGTTTTATACGGCAGATTACGCAAAATATACCCTGTAGACCGGGAAGTAGGAACGCAAGGCATCATCGAAGTACCACCGCGCCCCATGGAAACGCTGGACGACCTGCTCAAACGCGTTGGCATTCCCCGCGATGGTCTGTACACAATCTTCCTGAACAGTAAATTGCTGACCACGCACAACAAAATGGCAGATTATCTGGGTTATCAGCAATTTTGTGAGGATTGCCATAACTGGGACTTGTGCGTGACCATCAAGGACGGTGACCGCCTGGCCCTCTTCGGCCCCGACATGGCTACCCTGGTGATTTGAAAAGGCAAGCGGCTGTCAGATAACACACAATGAACCCGCTTTACGCAAAGCAATCCCCCGCAGCACAATGCAGTACAATAGGGTAACGCCGCCCAGGCGTTGCCCGACAAAAACCAGATTATAGAGCCTTCTTCCCCACCGGAAGACGGCTCTTGTGTTGCAGACGCGGTAAAACAATGGAACCATGACCCTGATTCTTCTCTCCGCTCCCTCAACTCTGGGCAAAACAACGGCCTGTACCCGCCTGCTCGCCCTTGCCCGGAAGCAGGGATTTCACACGGAGGGTTTTCTCTCCCCTCCCGTCTTCAAGGGGAACGCAAAAACGGCCATCCACCTGCAAAACGTGGCTACAGGAGAAAAGCGTCTCTTCGCCCGAAAGGCGTTTCCGCACGAAACCCCGGATATCGGCCATTGGCGCATGGAGCCGGAGACCACAAAGTGGGCTAACCGTACTTTCAGCACCCTGCCACCCGCCGATTTGCTTTTTGTGGATGAAATCGGTCCCTTGGAACTGGTACACCACCGCGGCCTGACGGAAGGCCTGAGGGCTGTAGAGAGCACAGTGTATCGTCTGGGTATCATCACCATCCGCCCCTCCCTTCTGGAGATTCTGCAAACCCGACTCGAACACCTTGCCCCAATCCCCTTCATCCTGAACACAGAGAATCGGGACGAAGCCCCCTATCACCTTTTACAATATCTCACGAGGAGCGAGTAACAATGAAAAACCATCTTCGTATCTTACTGTTTTTTGCTCTCCTGTTCGCGCTGGTATTGGCAGCCTGCTCTCCCGCGACCCAGACTCCGGAAGCCCCGGAGCCTGCGGCGACGGAGGAGGCCGCGCCGCCCGCATCTGAGTCCTCCCCCATCTCGATAGAGGATGCTCTTGGGCGCACAGTGACGCTTGAAAAACCGCCTGAGCGCATCGTGATTGCCGGTTTTGCCAACCTGATGCTGGTGGATGAAGCCTACCTTTTCCCCGAAGCACAGGAAAAGGTCGTCGCGATAGCCAAATCGGGACAGGGAAACGACTTCCTCTACTTGTTGGACCCTGCCGCAGAAGCAAAACTGAGCATCAA
>DRKV01000196.1 GCA_011051635.1 Chloroflexota bacterium
AATAACCTAGCAACAAGAGGAAAATAAACAACGAGTCCGTCTTCCCAATATCCATCCACGCCCCCGCAAAACGGAATGCTGCCACATACAACCCTCCAGAAACCAAAGCAGCCGACACTTTGCCGGTTTCCTCATATACTAATTTTCCCAACAGAGCCAATATCCCCACCGTAGAAAAAGATGAGACTAACCGTGGAGCCAGAAAACCCTCCCCCAGAACTCGGATGACAAGGGATGAAATCCAGAAGAATAGAGGTGTTTTGTTGGTAGGAATAAATCGGATGGAAGGAGGCCCGTACAAAGCGCCTCCATGGGCCAACCAGCGCGCCTGGTCAAGATAAGCACCTTCAATCCATTCCAATTCAAAAGGATACTTCAGGCGGAAAAATGCGACAACCACAAAAACCACTCCAAACACAACAGCAACGGTTGCCGGTATCGCTGTTGATGTCAGATACACAACGCGTTTCACTTTGCTGGGCCACATATCAAGTCATCCTGATGTAAACCGGTCAGGCTCGCTGATGTTTTGCGAGGTTTCCCGATTGGAAGAGCCACCGCGCCTGCCCCGCATATGCCGGCCTTCCCATAATTGCAATAGCGAATGCAGGGGGTTCGCTTGCCAACGACAAAGAGTGGCGAACAATTCATGACACTAACGCACTTTCATCTCCAACCAGCGGGCCAGGAAGGCGGCATCAAGACTTATCAGAAAATAATCGAAAGGCAGGCGGAAGCGAATGCGAGGGAAGAAGAGGGCAGTAGCAAAAGCACTGGCTACGTAGATTCCGCCCCACAACCAGTCGAGGGGACGCAAGGGAAAACGCCATGCGGCAACAAGCCGCCATGCACCGAGCAAGAGCAAGGGAGCATAGGTGAGGAGCATCACCACATCTCGCAAAGTGGAGGTCTCTGAGGTCGTCACCAGGTTATTGCGGTAGTGGAAATAGGTAAGCACTTTCAGGAGATAGAGGCGCAGAGCCGAGAGCGGATGCTGGCGGATATACACCCACGCCTGACGGCGGTAATAACGGTCGCGGGAAACCTCATCCAGGGCAGAGGCCGTCTGGCGATAGGTGGAAATATCCACGGTAGTACCACTGTTCGGCGTGGCATTCTCATTATTCCCCACAAGGAGATTTTCGCCGCTATTGGTGGAAATGAAAACAAAGGCCCCAAAAACGCGGGAATTCCTGGCGCTCCACAGGGCAACGAGCAAGAGAGAGACCAGGGAAAAAGCCACGAGACGACGCCACGGAAGACGAAAATAGCCTCCCCAGAGCAAGGCAACCGGCAGGACAATCCCCAGGAGGGGAACGGTCAGAACGGTCCAGCCGAACAACGCCCCCGCGAATATCCCCCGTGCGGGCTGTGGAGAAGGCGCGCTCAACAAGTACAGGCTCCAGAGGAGGAGGCAAGCGGCCAATGTCTGAGGGTACAACGTCCCCGCGGTGAAGAAGAGTACCACGTAGGCGCTCGCCATCCATACGGCAAAAGCCCCCGCCAGGGGAGAACGGTCACGTTTGAGCCAGCGATACAACCCCCACAGCGTCAGCACGAAAAGCAGGAAGTTGGCAAGACGCAATTGCCACACCCGAAGGCCCGCGGCCCGAAGAAGGGTCAGAAACCAAACATACCCCGGCGGACGGTAGGCCGTAAGCGTCGCCCCGTCCAGGGTATAGCGATGATAGGTGACAAGATTATCCGCCAGGGTCAGGTATTCCCGTTCATCGGGCAGAAAACGCAAGGTATTGCCCAATCGCCAGGAATAGGCCGCGCCCCCCAGGAGGAACAACACCAGAAGAGCAACGGTCAACCTTTCTGCTTTTTCGGACCAGGAGCGGAATTGATGCGTGGAAGGGGCGGGGGATGGGGGCACAACGAATCAGGGGGCGATGTCTACGTATACGGGCGAGGTGATTTCCAGTTCAGGGCCGGTAGCAAGAGGGATTTCCTGGCCGTACCTGTCGTACACAGCCGTGACCCCAGGCGGCAGGACGGTGGTCTGCGGAGACTCATCTATAGACCAGAGCACCCAGGTTTTGCCGCCCTGGGGAGACAAAAAGGTGTAGCCCTGCACGCCGGGTAAAGTATCCACGGCTCCGGTCAGGAGCATCCCCGACAGTTTGCGGTTCAGGTATTGGAAAGCGTAGAAAGCCGGGGCAGGGTTATCCAGGTCGCCGCCTACCATGCTGGCATAGCGCCATCCCTGCCCCTCAAAATCGTACCAGATGGTACCGGCTATCCCCAAAGCCCAATTCTCTACAAAACGGCGCACCACGTAATCGGCTTGCTTCTGGTAAAAAACATCCTGGGGCGGGGTACAGTCCTGCTTGTTCCATTCGGGGCACAGCAGCGAGGTTTCAGTCAGAAACAGGGGTTTATCCACCCCGTAGCGCCCCATTACCTCCCGCAGGTAATCTATCTTGCCGACGACAACGCCGCCGCGCGCCACCCAGCCGGGATGATGAGCATCCATCAAGAGAGAATTCTTCACAAAGGGCGGATAACCGTGGAAATTGACGATGTCGAGATAATCGCCGCCTCCATTGCGCATCATGCCTTCAAAGAAGGTGGCAGCGTGGCACTCCGCGCTTTCCGAGGAATTGGTGGGGTCGCAGTCCAGGAGCAGACCACCATTGAGTACCTGCGCTCTGGGGTCGGCAGCCTTGATGGCCGGGTAAACGACCTTGAGCATCTCGGCATAATACCCTCCACCGTAGTAAGGGTCGTCTTTGTCGCCCCAGCAGCCAAGAGAACTGTCGGCACGCACCAGGGAGGGGTCTACATCAGGCTCATTGCCCAGTTCCCAATAGCGGACGTTGTAAGGCGGTGCGCTGTAACGTTTCACAAGTTGGGTCATAAAATCCGCGAAAGCGGCGAATTTTTCCTGGGCAATAGGGCCACAGACAATCCCATATCTTTTCTGTGCCCACAAGGGAGCGCTGCGCACAACCAAAATAATCTCAACGCCCTGTCTGGAAAGGGACTCCAGGGCCGCATCCATACCGGCCAATGTATCCCAACGATACACACCTTCCTGCGGTTCGACAGCCTCCCACAACACGCTCCCGTAGCGCACCAAACGCGCCCCCGATTGCGAGAGAAGCGTCAGGACGCGCTCATCGGTGGGGTGACGCGGCTCAACCCCGAAGAGGGGCATGGGAATCTCCGGCAACGGGGTAGAGGTAGAAACCAGGGTGGGGGAAGGACGCAAAACGTCCGAGGCGGGCGTACCGAGAGACTCTCCGGAGAGTACGGTAGCACGAGAAGGTGCGGGCACTGTCGTAATAGAAGGGGGAGGGAGAGTTTGCCCCTTTGGAGGAGAATCCTGCTCCACCGAGACGGAGGAGGTACAGCCCCCGAGAAGGGCCAGCCCCCACAAGGATAAGAGAACTGCCCCCAAGAGATATCGCCGTCGTTTCATGCACGCTCCACACAGAAGAACAATTCTTCGGCCTGTTCCTCAGGGTACTTCGATATATCGCGGGTCATTGACACTCAGGGTATTCCCCGTCACAGAATAGGGGTTGCCCTGTTCGTCATATACCTGAGTGTATCCCTCGGGAAGGGTCATAGCATGTTCTGCGTTATCGACGGCCCACACTACCCACACAGAGGTGCCGTCTTGTTTGCGGAAAATATAACCGCGCAAAGCAGAGTCCAGGCCGGATGGCTGGCCGGTATATTCGGCTCCGGCCAATTCCGTCGCAATGAACTTGAAGGCATCGTAAGCCGAGGTGGGATTACTCGTGCCTTCTATCAGGCCGCCATTACGCCAACCCCCACCATCCAGCGTATACCAGACACTCCCCATGAAGTCGTCGGCCAAAGCGCGAGTGTAAAGCCAGACCACATAATTCGCTTTGGCATCTTCATAGTCCGTAGTGGGAGGGGCGCAATCTGTCTGGTTCCACTCCGGGCACAACAAAGCTCCTTCAGTATCGAGGAGGGGCTTGTCTACCCTATACTGCTGCATGACCTCCCGCAAGAAGGCAGCCTTGCCCAATACCACTCCGCCGCGCTGGTCCCATCCCGGATGCGTCTCATCTACGATAAGCCCTCCGGAAAAATACGGATATCCGTGGAAGTTGACGATGTCCAGATAATCGCCACCGCCATTGTGCAAGATACCCTCGAAAAATTTCGCGGGCAACTTGTAGTCATCCGGCGCACAGTCTGGGTCGGCGGGGTCACAATCCAGAAGCAGGCCGCCGTTGAGTACCTGTGCATTCGCGTCAACGGCTTTTATGGCCGGGTAGACCACCTTGAGCATATCCGCATAGTAGCCGCCTCCATAGTACGGGTCTTCGTCGTCTCCCCAGCAGCCAAACCCCAAGTCCCAAGAACCGTTGAGCAAGTCAGGGTCAATGTCCGGCTCGTTGCCCAATTCCCAATAGCGGACGTTGTACGGCGAAGCGCCATATTTCTGCACCACGGCTTGCAAAAAAGCGGCGTAATCGTTCAATTTGTCCTGGGCAGGAGGCCCGCAGGTTACGCCGGTGTACTTCTGGGCCCACGCGGGCGTGTTGAGCACCACCGCAATAGCGTACATGTGACTGGCGGCGATGTTTCGCAGGCTGTCTTCTGGCACGCTGCTCCAGTCGTAGGTATGCACCCCATTAACCGGAGGGTTCGGCTCGATTTTGCTCCAGTCAAAAGCCGAGAGACGTACCCAGGAGACCCGCGCCTCCTCGGCCAGTTGAATCAACGTGGGGTCCGTGAACTCCACAACGTGCGCCCCAAACACCGTGGGCGGGGGCGGGAAATTGCGCATCACCAAAGGCAAATAGACGTTCGCTGTCTCCGCCGCCAGGGAAGGGGGATGATTCCACCACCCCAGCACGGCTAACACAACGGCGATACTCCCCAAAATGCCGCGTATGACCAGAGATTTTCGCATCGACAACATAGGACACTCCAAACCAGCAGGATTTGATTTACAACGAAGCCATAGTAGCCCCGCACAAGGCCATATAATACCAGAAAACCTCAGGCGGATACGCGAGGCATCCGCCTGAGGTTGGAAAATCCGGTGAGACGCTAAAACTAGAACATCTGGGCGTTGATAGCCTCCAACGTCTCGGGGGAAGGGCGCAGGTCCTTTTCCGTCAGCCGGTTGAGGGCATAATCGGGCAAGTTGTGGATGTCGGCCAGAGTGGGTTGACCGGGGTTGATGTAAATCAGCCCCGTCAACAGCAGATTGTTGCGATAGTTTTCATCCAGTATCTGGATGGCATCCACCCGGCTGGTGGGGTCGTAGTCCCGGTCCAGTTTCTTGAGCAGGATGTGAGAGCCATCGTGCAAGGTGACATCCTTAATCTCACCCGGCTCAAAAGCCTCTTTGAGGATGATTTCCTCGCGGGAGGGGACGAAGGAAATATCGTGGATGGGGGTCTCGTGCGCCTTGCCCCAACTGTAGGAGTGATAACTGCCTTCGCGATTATTGAAACTGACACACGGGCTGATGATGTCAATTATCGCCAGCCCTTTGTGCTGTATAGCCGCTTTGAGGAGTTCCTTGACCTGTTTGGGGTCGCCGGCAAAAGAGCGGGCCACAAAGGAAGCCCCGCCAATCACGGCCTCCATGCAGATATCCACGGGCATATAGGGGTTGGTACCCTGCTTTTTGAGGGTCAGTCCCTTCTCTGCCGTAGCGGAGAATTGCCCTTTGGTCAGGCCGTACACACCGTTGTTCTCGACGATGTACACCATATCCAGGTTACGGCGCACAACGTACTTGAACTGCCCCATCCCGATGCTGGCCGTATCGCCGTCGCCGCTTACGCCCATCCCTTTGAGAGAGACATCCGCCAGGAGCGCCCCGGTAGCCAGGGAGGGCATCCGTCCGTGCAAACCGTTGAAGCCGAAAGAACGACTCAGGAAGTAGGTCGGGCTTTTGCTGGAGCAGCCAATCCCGCTAAACTTGACGATATTTTCGGGGACGATATCCAATTCATACGCCGCGGCGATAATCTGGCTGGCGATGGAGTTGTGTCCACAGCCCTGGCACAGCGTGCTGGGAGCGCCGCGATATTGTTGTTTTGTCAATCCGGCACGATTGGTTCTTGTCGCCATTTTATTTTGCCTCCTGGGCCATAATTTGTTCGCGGACCCAACGCGCAGTCATCGGCAACCCATCGATGTGTGCAACCGAGACCATTTTCTCCGCCTGCCCCGGCAGGTGCATGGTCAAAATCTGGTGCAACTGGCCGTCGCGGTTCAATTCCACAACGTACACCCGCTTATGGTTCTTGACGAAATCATCCAGGTGGTGTGAGCAAGGCAGGGAGCGCACCCGCATGAAATCCGTAGGGATACCGGCAGCCATCAACTGGTCGCGGGCCTCCAAAATGGCGTCCTCCGTGGTGCCGAAGCCAATCAGACCAATCTCCGCCCCTCCCTCGGTTTCGTACACAACGGGCAGCGGCATCAATTCGCGGGCCACCTGGAATTTCTGCTTGATGCGGTTTTGCAAGTGCTCCCAGTTCTCCGGGTCTTCGCTGTAACGGGCGTAATCATCGTGGCCGGTGCCGCGGGTGAAGTAAGCGCTGCGGGGATGCCGGTTGCCGGGTACGGTGCGATAGGGAATGCCGTCACCGTCCACGTCCACGTAACGGCCCCACTCCATCTTGAACTTCTCGGCGAAGGTCTCCAGGTCGTCTTCCCACAGAATTTTGCCGCGGTCCATCGGCTGGTCGGGATACTGGAAGGGTTTGGTCATCCACTGGTTCATCCCCAGGTCGAGGTCGCTGAGGACGAAAACGGGAGCCTGTAAGCGTTCGGCGATGTCGAAGGCCTTCCAGCCGAATTCAAATGCCTCGGTGGGGTTGGCGGGTATCAAAATGGCGTTGTTGGTATCGCCGTGCCCCAGGAAGAACAGCATGGTCAGGTCGCCCTGGCCGGTGCGGGTGGGCAGACCGGTGCTGGGGCCGACGCGGGCCACATTCCAAATCACCACGGGGACTTCGGCAGCGTATGCCAGCCCGATGAATTCCGTCATCAAACTGACACCGGGGCCGGAGGTGGAGGTCATCGACCGCAGGCCGGCCCAGCCCGCTCCAATTGCCATGCCGATGGCGGCCAGTTCGTCTTCCGCCTGCACCACGGCAAAGGTATGCTTGCCATCCTTGTCCTTGCGGAGTTTGGGCAGATACTCGTTCAAGGTCTCCGCCAGGCTGGAAGCCGGGGTGATAGGATACCAGCCCACAAATTGCACGCCTCCGTAGATAGACCCCAGGGCGGCAGCCACGTTGCCGTCCGTCATGATGTAGCCTTCCGTCTTATCCATCGGAGCGACCATGTAGGGGTCTTTCTTTTCCAGGTTTTCGGCAGCCCATTGCGCCGCGGCCTCCACAACGCCCATATTGAGGGCGATGGGTTTTTCCTTGCCTTTGAAGTGGAAATCCAGCGCAAAGCGGATTTTGTCCAGGTCAATGCCCAGCATCTGGGCCAAAACGCCGACGTACACCATGTTGGCGACATAATTCCGCAGACTGGAGGGCGCGCCGGAGGCTTTGGCAAGTTTCTTGACCGGCATGGGGTAGACGGTGATATCGTCCCGCCCAATTGCCAGACGAATGCTGTCATCGTAAAAGAGTACGCCGCCCGGAAGGACATCGGCCACGTCGCGGGCGAAACTGGCGGGGTTCATCGCCACCACAATTTCATGCTCCTCGCGGCGGGCCAGGTAGCCGTCCTTGCTAACCCGGATGGTAAACCAGGTGGGCAACCCCTGGATATTCGAGGGGAACAGGTTTTTCCCCTCCACGGGCACTCCCATCTTGAAGATTGCCCGCATCAAAGTGGTGTTGGATGTCTGGCTGCCGGAGCCGTTGACCGTTCCCACCGTAATGGAAAAGTCATTGATAATCGGCTCCACTCCCTCCGGCAAGGCCAGTTTCTCCGAAGGCTGTGCGGTTGTCATGGAAAAATCTCCTTCCTGAAATCAATTGCGAAATGCGCGGGGAGCGTACGATACGCCGACTACCCACACGCAATAAAAAACCGCCTCCGCGCTCCATACGCTACGCAGGGCGGTGATGCAACAAATCCTTGTGTTCGATAAGCGCCTGCAAGCCCTTCCCAAAATCTCCCTGCCGGATGGCATCTACCATCTCCTGATGGTATCGCCATACCTGACGCAGGTAGTCGTAGTCAGCGTACAGGTTCAAGCCAAACGATTCATAGGCATCCCAAAAAGCCTCGAGCAGTCCCAGCACGAAGGGATTCTCCAGTTTGCGGTAAATCGCCATGTGAAGTTCGCGATGTTCCTCGTGCGGGATGCGTACCGGCGTGCCATTCAGTTTCTCCCAGGCCCGATTCACCAGCGTTTGCAGGTAAGCATGGTCTTCCGGTTCCAGGAGAGAAACGGCACGAGACCAATAAGCCTGTTCCAACTGGTTGCGCAGGTCGGCGTAATGCTCGAAGTATTCCCTATCCAGGTGAATGGCATATACCAGGCTAAGACGGACGGCAGGCGCAAAGGAGTATGGCAGGCGGCGAATCCCCAAACGGGGACGCACGTCCACCAAATCCAGTGCCCGCGCTACTTCCAGATGTTCGCGCAACTTGGATACGCTCACGTCCAGGTCTGCGCTCATATCCTGGAGCGAGGGCAATTTTGCCTGCTCGCCTCCATCTTCGTTGGGAACTTGCGCCAGATAACGCAGAAAATCAACGGTTCCTTGCTGCATGAATGGTCGTCTTCCTCAAAAATAGTCGCGGGGAACAAGGGGCAACGGCAATTCTACTTTCATTAGTAGCATTAATCCTATTAATCTGGATTTACCGGCAATTTTACTACTCCCCCCAACGGGCGTCAATGAAAAATCGTCATTTCAGCAGGACAACTGCGAGCAATTGTCGTCCTACCAAGCAGTTATCCTACCTCCCGGAATCCGTGATACAATGCCCGCCATGTGGAAAATCCTGCGCCGCATCGGGCGAGGTCTCCTGTTCGCAGGAGGCCTGTTGTTGTTGCCCCGTCTGTGGACTACGCTGCTTGCGCTTGCCGCTATTCGCTCCGCGGAAGATGCCGCTCCGCAGCCGGTAGCCATCGTTTTCGGGGCCGGCCTGTACCGGGACGGCAGCCCCACGCCGGTTTTGCGAGACCGTCTCGCCACCGCCGCCGAACTTTACGCTCTGGGCAAGGTGGAGAAACTGCTCTTCAGCGGCGACAACCGGACTGTCTATTACAACGAGCCGGAGGCTATGCGGCGTTACGCCCTCCAACTTGGCGTGCCCGCCGAGACCATCGTCCTGGACTACGCCGGCCTGCGGACTTACGACACCTGCTACCGCGCCCGCCACATCTTTCAGGTGGAATCGGCCATTCTGGTCACGCAGCGCTTCCATTTGCCGCGCGCCCTGTACCTGTGTTCGCGCCTCGGCATCCGGGCGGAGGGCGTGCCCGCCGACCGGCAATACTACCGCAAAAGCGCCCGCCTGTTCTGGCAATTGCGCGAGAC